>DAEF01000094.1 GCA_002495225.1 Methanoregulaceae archaeon UBA288
CGAGAACTGGTGGACACTGAACCCGGCGTTCACCGCGGGGTTCCCCCGGGGTTGGGTGCTCGAAAAGAACGGGAACGTTGTCGGATTCATCGGGAACGTGCCGGTGCAGTTCGTCGTTGACGGCGAGCCCGGGATCGCCGCCGCTGCGGCGTCCTGGTGCGTCGACCCGTCGGTGCGGGGCATGGCCAGCCTGCGCCTCTTCAACCAGTACCTGGACCAGGATGACGCGGCTCTGTTCCTCTTCAAGACCGAGAACGCGAACCTGGCGAGCGTTCTTCGAAAATATGGGTTTCAACAGTATCCCTGTCTTTCCCGTCCGTGGGAGTACCGGGTCATCATCGACACGATGCGGTTCATCCGCGGGAACATCTCGAGCCTGGCACACAGGGCACATTTCCCGGTGAATGACCCCCGTGCCGGCGATGGTTCTTCCGGGCCGGTGGAGACGGATGGCCGTTTCTCACGCTGGCACATTCCCGGGCGGCCGACGAGGAGCCCTAGAGATTCGCCGGGGGGAATGTACACCTGCTCTCTCTGCACGGAGTGCGACGACGCGTTTACCCGCCTGTGGTATCCGCACCTGGAATCGTATGATATCGCCATGTCCCGCGACACGCGTACCCTGAACTGGCTGTACTTCGTCGCGGCCAGGCGCTACGACCGCAGAGTGATCCAGTGCCGCAGGTCCGCCGACGATGCCCTGGTCGGGTACATGGTCTTCGATTTTTCACCGTGGAGCGTTCCCGGAAGCGGCGTGATGAAGCTGATGGACATGCGGATCGCAGAGAACGATCCGCAGGTTTTCGCTTCGCTGGTCCCGTATGTGATGGAGGTTGCACGGCAGAACAATACTCCGTCGATCCGGTTGTGGGCGGACAGCCCGGAGGCGGAGGCCGTGCTCCGGAAGAAGACCTGGATAAAGGTGCCCGACGAGAGGTTCTCCCTGGTCAGGGTAGCGGACACGCTCGATGGACGGGCGGGCGCCGGCAGCATCCTCTCGTGCATGATCGATCCGCCCCGGGGAATCGATCATTGACCGCGGTTCCTGGGATCAATCATGGAATGCCGCCGGGAAATATCCGGGGGACCTCGAGCCGGAAGGATGCCGCGGCGATGTGTGGACGTTGAGACGCGACCCGGCGGAGAATCCCCGGGAGCGGGGAGATCCCGGGAGGCAGGATCGACCCGCTCGCTTGGAGCACCGGGGATGCCGGGGGATGCGGTTCCGTATCCACCCCGGGAGAGAACTCGGAAATTCCGCGCCGGTACCCGGCGGGTGCCGTTCGAAAGGAATTGTTATTAACCGGCACGGGGATAGTGCGGGCTGACCATGAATTTTACCGGGTACCTCCTTGAAAACCAGCAGGATCCGGACAAATTGTTCGTCCTGGGTGAGCACGGCACGCTCACCCACGGGGAGCTGGCGGCACAGGTGAACACCCTGGCATCGTTTCTGGCCGATCGATACGGGAGCGGGAACAGGATCCTGCTGATGGCGGACAACTCGCCGTTCTTCATCGTCAGTTACCTGTCGATCATCCAAAGCGGCAACACCGCCGTCCTAGTCGATGCGAGGGTCAACAGCACGGATCTCGCCGAAATCGTCTCCGCCAGTTCGCCTTCCTGCGCACTCGTGCAGGACAGGTACCGCCGGCTCTTCGAGGACTCACCTTTCGATCTCGTCGACAACACAGGCCCGCGGGAGCCCGGCGACATTGCCGCCGCGCAGCCTGCCGCCTGCATGCGAGATGACGATGTGGCGGTCATCATCTTCACGTCGGGCAGCACCGGGAAGAAGAAGGGGGTGATGCTCACGCACAAAAACCTCGTCGCGAACACGGATTCGATCACCGAATACCTCGCCCTGGACGAGTTCGACAGGATGTGCGTCGTGCTCCCCTTCAGTTACTGTTACGGGGCTTCGCTCCTCCACACCCACCTCCGCGCGGGGGGCAGCCTCGTATTGAGCCGGGGGGCGTTTCTCGGGTCGGTGATCGACGACATCGACACATTCGGGTGCACCGGTTTTGCCGGGGTACCGAGCACCTACCAGATCCTCGTCAACAAGACGCGGTTCCTGCAGCAGGGGCTTTCCAGCATCAGGTACTTCACCCAGGCCGGCGGCCACCTGCCGGACAGGTACATCAGGATGATCGCCGGGCAGTTCCCGGAGAAGAAGTTCTACGTAATGTACGGCGCAACCGAGGCGACCGCCCGCCTCTCCTACCTTCCGCCCGACCAGCTCTGGCAGAAGACGGGGTCCATCGGGAGAGGGATCCCCGGCGTCGATCTGGCCGTGCTGGATCACGCCATGAGGCCGGTGCGACCCTCCGAGATCGGGGAGATCGTGGCACGGGGGGAGAATATCATGAAAGGGTACCTGGACGACCCCGAGGGGACCGACGAGGTGCTGAAGGACGGCTGGCTCCACACGGGCGACCTCGCGACGGTCGACGAGGAGGGGTACATCTACATCGTGGGAAGGTCGAAGAACTTCATCAAGTCCGGGGGGTTCCGGATCTCGCCCCTGGAGATCGAGAGCGAGATCCTCTCCCTGGAGAGGTGCACCGGCTGCGTCGTCTTCGGCGTGCCGGACGAGATCATGGGCGAAGCCGTCGTGGCAGTCGTCCAGGCGCCCGGTGTCCGGGACGAACACGGTCTCCATACGGAGATCACCGCGCACTGCACCAGGAGGCTCCCCTCCCACAAGGTTCCCGTGGAGATCTTCTTTATCGACGAGTTCCCGTTGAACGCATCCGGGAAGGTGGACACCGCGGAGCTGAAGCGAGGAATCCTTTCACGGAGTACCTGAAAATCCCGGCCGCGGCGCCATCTCGCCGTGCCGGGCCTGCAGTTCTCCGCCTCCACCGACCCGCCGTCCGCGGCGAATTCGAAGAATCCCCGGCAATTCGGTGATACCGGGCCTTGCGGTCCCGGTACACCGTCACGGGGGGGTGCCCCGGGACGGTGGTGGTGACCCCTCCCCCGGATCCCCGTTCTCGACTGCGTGGACGTTCATCGCATTCCTGTCGATCGTGACCGAGTACCCGGCCCGGCGAAGCTCCTGCATCGAGAGCCGGAGCCAGGCGCCGAACTTCCCCGGGGACCGGTTCTCCGGGTCCATCTTCGAGAGGTCGGTGTATCCGCGGGATCGGGCCGCGGGCATCAGGATCTCCTGGACTGCCCAGTAGTCCAGCGCCACCGGGTCGGTGCTCGCGGCGATGATGCCGGCCCATGTCGCGCTCTCGTAGGGGGTCTCGGGACCATTGCCGGTCTTCGACCGCGCGTTGATCCAGATGGCATCGAGGATCGTGACGGCGGGAAACCGCGTCTCGGCCATCTCGGTCCCCATCCCGCCGTCGTCAACCGTCGAATGCGCCCTGCTCCCCATCGCGGCGGTGAGCTTGTCCGAGGGAACACCCATGTAGTTCTTCACGGCTCCCGAGACGCCGTACGTGCCGTGCGATTTCAGGACCGGGACGTTGACGATCTTCAGCCGGTCCTCCTCGTATGCGCCCGTCGTGGCGTTCCAGATCCCGTGCTTGAAGCTCACGTGCGTCCCGTACCGGGTCGTGAACTTCGGATACGAGACGGGGATGCCCGTCCGGGGGTTCGGGGTGTCGTTCACGATGTACCCGTCGTCCGTGTCGCCGTCCGCGTACTCCCGCACGCGCCGTGTCGTGATGGTGTCCCAGAGATAGGTCGACACCCGGGACGACCCGGTGAACGAGCCGACCACCCGCGAAATCGACTGGGTGATGTCCTCCGCGTTGTTCTTCTCAAAGTCGAGACTGCCGCCGGTCCCCGCCGGCCCGTACTGCGCCTGCCCGTTGTCCGCCACGATGATCTCGCCGATAAACCCGTCGGGATGGTCCACGATCGCCTGGATCAGCGACTTCACGAGGTCGGTGTTCGTTCCCCCGCGTTCGTCCCACTGGGCGTTGACCTTGAGAAGCACGATGTCGTCCTTTCCGATCATCCCTGCGCGGGATGAACCCTTCTCGGTCGCATAGAACGGCGTCCCCTCCCGCTCCATGAGCCGGAGGAGCTGGTCGACACCCCCGTCATCTCCTGTCGTGTCGTTCACCACGAAGATGTCCGACGTCACCCCCGGGTCCAGGAGCTCGTCGGGAAGCGGGTCCGGCTTCAGAATGCCCAGGAAGAACTGGGCGCTGAGAAGGACGGCGAGTGCCAGTACTGCCGCGCCCAGGTACGCGAGTGTCTGGCCCCACCCTTTGCCCGGGAACCGGATGATCGAGACGAGCGGCAGCAGGTACACTGCACACCAGAGGTGTGCTCCTGAAATCGACGCCTGCTGGCAGGGGTACACGATTCGCGAGGGCTTTGTACCGGTACGGAACAGGAACCAGGCGATGCAGAACCACCCGAAGAGAAAGAGGTGGAGATGGCGGAAGACCCGGCGAGCCGCTCGCGGTTTCATCGTCATCGCATGCGCCCCGCGGCCCTTGAACTTTTCGGAGGCGGTCCTCTGTTGTAGAGTCTCGAATTCATTTCA
>DAEF01000248.1:0-5097 GCA_002495225.1 Methanoregulaceae archaeon UBA288
GGATCGCTCCGAATGATCGTTTATTTCTCATCCCTGGATTTTCAGTGATTCACCGTCATTCATCAGAATTACCTAAAAAGCGTACAGCAACATACTATCTAGATTGGATCCCGTTGCAGGAGGACAGCGTTATACCAATCCTCGATCTAACGGGAAACAGGAGATCGCATGTCGACGTTTACCGCCGTGTTGCACAAAGAGGATGACCTGTACGTGGCCGAATGCCCGGAGGTCGGCACGGTCAGCCAGGGAGGGACCGTCGAGGAGGCCGTGAGCAACCTCAAAGAGGCGACGATACTTTACCTGGAAGAGTTCCCTCAGACCGAAGAGAGACGGGCGATCCTGACCACCTTCGAGGTGTCGTCGGTTGCCTCATCATGAGCCTGTCTCGGGCGATCAGACCATACGCATCCTCTGCAATCGGTTCGGTTTCTCCATCTCCGGTCGGGCCGGAAGTCACGTACGACTTTCAAAGATGACGGACAGCGGCAGGGTGGGAACCGTCGTGCCGGACCACGACGAGTTGAAGACGGGGACGCTCAGAGGAGTCCTCCGACTCGCACAGGTGGAGATCGACGAATTTTACCGGTTTGTCTGAATCGGTCTGGGGGGCACTCACGGTTCGTCACGGCGGTCATTTTCGCACCGCTGTCGGTCGACGATCCCGACATGGGGGGGTACACCGTCCGCGCCAGCGCCGGCCCCTTGAGCAGCACCGACGGGATGCCCGCGGTCTCGAGCGCGTCGACCACGGCCTGTATCTGCCGGCCGGCCCGCATCGACCGCGCGGCCACGTAGAAAAAGGTCCGGTCCAGGAAATCCGTGACCTCGAGCGGCGGCCGGCAGTCGGCCGGCCAGGCCCGCAGCCGGTAGGCCACGAGGGGTAGACCCCGTGCGGCCGGAGGAGGTCCTGGAAACCCTGCCACGCCTCCGGCGACATCGCGGGCGCCGGCACGGGCGTGTCGCGGAGGATGGCAGCGAGGTACAGCAGCCGGTCGTCCGGGAGCGAGAGCACGGCGTTCCTCGGCTCGCCTTCGGGCGGCAGGCGCTCGTGGAACTTCCGCAGCCGTGCGGAGAACGCGGGTTCGATAGGCTCCTGGTCCTCATCATCGTCACCGTGCTCTTTCTCTCGCTGCGGCATCTCGGCCGGACGGTGGCGATGCCCGGGACGTCCCGATGCGATGTACGCCGGCGTGGGACCGGCCGTCGCTCAGACCGGTACGCCCTCCTCGAGGGCCGCGAGGATGAACGGGTTTTCGTCGGCGAGCATCAGGGCGAACTCGTCCTGCGTGTAGCAGAGCGGTTCGACGGGGAGATCCGTCAGCTCGAGAACCTGGCCGGGCCGCTCGTGGAACCGTCCGGGGATATCGCCGACGACGATGAGGTCGATGTCGCTCCCCTCGTGGACGTCTCCCCGCGCGAGGGAGCCGAACAGGAGCACGAGACTCGCGCCGTACCGCGAACGGAGTTCGTCCGCGAGCATGCGCACCCGGTTCCTCAGCCCTTCAACGTCCGCCCTGCCATCTCGCAGATCGATGCGGCAGACCTGATGCATGCCTCGGCGTCCTCCCTGTCGAAGTATTCGGACGGCGTCAGGTTCCCGGCGATGCTGTCCGGGTACCGCGTCGTGATGTACACCCCGTCGAGCCGCTTCGCATCGGCCTTCAGCACCGCGAACGACGCCTCGAAGCGGCCGATCTCACCGGTCAGCTCGAAGACCGAGTGGGTCAGAACCTTCCGGTGTCCGCGTGCGTAGAGCAGGGCTTTCAGGACCCTCTCTGCACTCTGCTGGGCCTGAAAGCAGGCCCACTCGAAGTCGCCGGACCGGCAGCTGTTCCGGGCGCTCTCGAGGTCCCGCTCTCCCTGCCTGAACCACCGGTCCGCTTCCTTCCGATTCGCGTCCATTGGTCGACTGCCCGCCCGCTGGTACGGAGATGTTGCCGCCGTCGCCATATAAAACGCTCACGCGGCGGGGCCGAACGGCGTCGGACCAGACCGTCCTCCGGCCAGGCCCGCAGCCGGTATGCCATGAGCGGGGAGACCCCGTGCGGCCGGAGGAGGTCGATGAACCCCTGCCACTCCTGCGGCGTCATGGCCGGCGGGGGCACGGGAGTATCGCGGAGCGCGGAGCAGCCGGTCGTCCGGGAGCGTCCCCCGGGTCGCCCGCGAGGGGCAGGCGCTCGTGGAACTCCTTCAGCCTTGATGGCACAGACGGGTCGGCCGGTTCGGAGCTCAATCGCCGGTATGCGTTGGCGCCCTGCTGCTCAATTCTTTCCCTTTGTGTTTGTGCCGGCGGTCCCGTACGGTGCGCCACTGGCAGGAGCCCTCCGGCGGGTGTCGCCCGGTGCCATGGGGGCCGGGGGGGCCGCCCGGTGCAGGGACCCGCTCGGGTGAACTCTGCAACCCCGGTCCGCCGCGTGATCAGAGCCGCCCGCAGCGCTTGTGCGCCGGTTCGATAATGAGAGTCCCGTTGACACTGACCGTGCCCGCCGCCGTGTCGATATCGTAGAACGCCGGGACCGTCCTGGCGATCTGCAGATACAGGGGTCGGCCGCTCCGGGGCGTGAGGAGTTGCCCATCGCTGCTCCCGGGAGACGGGTCCTCGCCGAGGTCCTCCAGGGCGGCCGTGACCATGCGCCGTGACGTCGCGGGCGGGTGTCGGGGAAGGCGGCATAAGGCCTTCTGGCCCTGACCTCGAGGGTTACTCGTCCGGCTCCGGCAGCGGGACGAACTCGGTGTCGGGGCGGCGCTCCCACGCCGCAACGTCCTCTTCCAGGCGGGCCTTCTTGGCCCATCCGTCCAGGTCGTCGAGGTCGAGGCAGAGGGTCCTGTCGCTCGGCGGCGGACGGCGCGAGAACGACCGTGCCACGACGCAGAAGTACTCGTCCCGCGTATCGTTGTGCCAGGCGACGTTCGGCGCCCGCTCGCCGAGCCGCTCGAGGACCCCCGTGGCGTCCACGCCGTCCTGCCACTTCACTTCGCAGAGCAGGATCCGGCGCTCGTCGTCGCGGAGGCAGACGATGTCGATCTCGTCGCCCCGGTGCCACCAGGTACCGATGCGCGCGTAGACGAAGGGGAGCAGGCCACGGGTGTTGAAGAGGTCGAAGAGGTCGGCGACGATCCCTTCGAAGTGGCGCCCGACATATGCGGCGAGCCGGGGACGGACGTACTGCTCCGCAACGAGGCGGGAGTTGCCGCGGTCGAGGGCCTCCAGGTTCGGGCTCACGAATGTGAACCAGAAGTCGAAGAGGTTGTCGGAGAGGTAGTACAGCCCCTTCCGGCTCTTCGCGCTCTCGGTCACGGGGATGCGCCGATGCACGAGGCGAAGGTCGATCAGGACCGACATGTACTTGACGACAATGCTCTTGGAGAGGCCCGTGTCGTTGCAGATGAGACCGATACTGTGGTTGCCCTGCGCGATCGAGTAGAGGATCGAGAGGTAGTATCGAGGCTCGACGAGCTCGGTCCGAAGCACGAAGTCCACATCGCGGTAGAGGAACGAGTCCTCGGCGAGCACCTTCTCCTCGATGTTCGCGAGGATCTCCTTTTCGGGATCGGCAGCCATCAGGTACGCCGGCGTGCCGCCGAAGACCGCGTAGCACTCGACCGCCTTCCGAAAATCCTCCAGGTACTCGAGGGCGTGAATGAACCTGAGCGGCTGCAGCAGGATCTGCCCGGTTCGCCGGCCGAAGAGCGGGCTGGCGTGGTCCATCGTCGAAGCCTCCATCATGGCGATACTCGAGCCGCAGAGAATGAGGAAGAGCCCCGAGTCCTTCAGGTGACGGTCCCAGTACTCCTGGAGGATCGAGGGAAGCGAGGGGTCCTCCTTGACCAGGTACGGAAACTCGTCGATCGCGATGACGGTCCTTCTCTCCGAGTGCTGCCGGATGTACTCGAAGAAGCTGTCCCAGTCGGCAAAGCCGGTGCTCTTGAGGAACGGGTCATTGAAGAAGTCGCCCAGCTCCTGCGCGAACTTCCGGAGCTGCAGCGCCTTCGACTCCTCGCGGGCCAGGAGGCGGACCCCGTTGCGCCCCTCGAGAAACCGGTCGATAAGTTCACTCTTCCCCACGCGGCGCCGGCCGTAGAGCACGATGAACTCACCCCGACCGCCGGCGTATCGTGCATCGAGCATGGCGATTTCGCGCCCTCGATTGAGGAAGATACTCACAAGTAGTATACTCTCAAGTATACTATTTTACAGTTGTGACGCTCGTTTCCGGTTGCGCTCACCGGACGAGAGATGGTCTGATGCGTTCAAGACGTCTTTCGAACCTGAAACCAGCGTGCGCCCGAGGTCCTCAGGGAGATCTTCCGCCAGTCACCTCCCGACGGGATGCGCGGATGGCTGGCAACACGTCCCGCGCCTCCTCCGCCATCACCTCCGGCAACCCGGCGATAGGGCAGAACCTTCACCAGCTCTCGACAAACCCGTCACGATCGAGGCCCTGGATGCAGGACAGCGCCTTCTCGGTTGCCTCGAAGTACAGTTTCGCCGGGCGCGGGTCTTTCATAGCGGGACGGCCTCGTGCAGGATGCGGTCTCGGAGGCCCGGCTTGATCGACCGTTTCTCGACCAGGTCGACGGGGACGCCGATCCTCTCGGTGAGTACCCGTTGCAGTCTGGCCAGGTCGAGGAGCGAGAGATCGCGCTCCGGGTCGAACTCCACGAGGAGGTCGAGGTCGCTCGTGTCGTCCTGCTCGTCGCGGACATACGACCCGAAGAATTCGAGCGACGTCACGCCGTACTCCTGCTCGAGGGAGGGCAGGAGCGCTCGAAGGACGAGCCGGAGCTCCTCGAGCGTCGCTATCCTTCTGGCGGTTGCTGAACTCGCACTGGTCATTGTACTATCCTCTCGACCGAAGGGCGGGTGTGGAGCACCTCGAAACGGCAGGTCGATCCAGCCAACCGCCCCTGATCCCGTGGCTCAATGAAAGGACGACCCTGAGAAGTATAATGCTGTTGGCAAGCCCTGCCGGCCCGCATCGACCGCGTAGAGAAAGAGCCGGTTGAGATAGTCCATGACCTCCGCCGGCGGCCGGCAGTCCTCCGGCCAGGCGCGGAGGCGATACGCCAGGAGCGGGTAGACCCCGTGCGGCC
>DAEF01000248.1:5165-6529 GCA_002495225.1 Methanoregulaceae archaeon UBA288
TCGCCCGCGAGCGGCAGGCGCTCGTGGAACGCGCGGAGTCGCCCGGGGAGCGAGGGGTCGGGCCGCTGCCTTCGGGTTCGTTCGTCTCCGTCGCCATCGGACTCCTCCTATCTCGTTCTCCGGGTCATCCCCGACGCGCCCCCCGGCGCGCAGGTCGATCTCCCGCCGAGGCTGGCGGGATCTGCACAGGAGCGTACGGATGCAGCAGCATTAAGGTAAGGGGTCGGTGGATGTCGTCGTCGTTCGTGCTTCCGGGACCCCGGATCGCATCAGAATCTATATGGAGACCGTCAGTATATGTACAGGTTGGGTTGAGTCTCCGCATGAAACTTGATATCGTCCTCGAAGAGGAAGAGGACGGCACCTATTCGGTCCACTGTCCTGCGCTCAAAGGCTGCCATTCGCAGGGGCGCACCCGGGACGAGGCGATTGCGAACATCCAGGAAGCGATCGAACTCTACCTCGAGGTGGCCGGGGAGATCGCGAAGAGATCGGCCGCGGGCCGGTCGGGCAGTTCCCTCGTCGAGCTCGCGGTATGACCGCCGACCGTCTCCCGGTGGTCAGCGGCGAGGAGATGGTCGCGGTCTTTCGAAAGCTCGGTTTCGTCGTGGCACGGCAGCGAGGGAGCCATATCGTCCTCAGCCGAGGCGAAGATATCCTGGTCGTGCCGAACCACGACCCTGTCGCGAAGGGGACAACCCGGGCCCTGATCAAGGACGCCGGCATCACCGTGGCCGAGTTCAACGGCCTGTTGCGTGGACGGTGAGGGGACGCCTACAGGGCCGATCCGTATCGACCGGAGTGCCCGTTCAGCTACTCGGTTGTAGGATTGCCTTGTCTATCCCGTACTTCTGGACGGAGCAGGAGTCCCCGAGCGCTCGAGCACCAGGAATTCTCTTTCCCGACGGAATCCCCGCGGCCTCGAGCGCGTCGACGGCCGTCTAAATCTGCCGGCTCTCCCCGGCGGCCGGCACTCCTCCGGCCAGGCCCGCAGCCGGTAGGCCACGAGGGGTAGACGCCGTGCGGCCGGAGGAGGTCGAGTAACTGCTGCCACTCCCCCGGCGACAGGGCCGGCGTTTGCTGCGGCGTGTCGCGGCGGGCAGAGAAGCCGGTCGTCCGGGGGCGCGAGCACGGCGTTCCGCGGGCCGCCTGCGAGCGGGATCTTCCGGTGGAACTCCCTGAGTCACGCCGGCTGGGACGGATTGGGGAGGCGACGGCGTCATTGCTGACGGGCGTTGGCGTCCAGATGCCGTATCCTTTGCCCTCCGCGGTGCGGGCAGCGGGCCCAGACGCCGTCCCCGTCGGAACTGTCCGGAATTCATCGGGTTCGTGTCGGGTTGTATTGGCAGGTCGCTCGCGAGCCG
>DAEF01000130.1:0-168 GCA_002495225.1 Methanoregulaceae archaeon UBA288
CTGCGTGATCGACCGGAACGGGCTGATCGACACGACCATCGACCACCCGCGCGTCCGGCGGGGCGAGTACGCCCCCGAGTACGTAATCGCGTTCGCAAACGAGACCGGGATCGACAAGGACCTGGTCGTGACCGAGAACGACGTCAAGTCCCTGATCATGTCCAAGGC
>DAEF01000130.1:335-10501 GCA_002495225.1 Methanoregulaceae archaeon UBA288
CGCGTACATCGAGCTGAACGCCGAGCCCTCGTTCATGGAGGAGTACACCTCCTCCTCGTTCCTCCCGCACACTGACCTCGACCTCTTCCCCGGCGTCTCGGCCATGCTCGACCGGTGCCGGCTCCGGGCGCACACGAACGGGATCCCCCACACGGAGACCTGACCCATGGCACGCTTTCTCTCTCCCACGAACGGCCGCGCGACCGGCGTCGGCGGCCTGCCCCACACCGACCCGGCCCGCGCGGTCGACGACGTGCTCGCCGCGTTCCCCGAGGTCCCGTACGCACCGGGCCTGCCGAACCGCGGCCCCTTCGAACAGATCGTCTGGAACGACGCCCGGGTCCTCCCCGGCCTGGAGTTGGTCGAGGGCCGGCTCGTGGTTGACCTGGAAGCCGATCACTCCGAGGCAATGGAGCTGGTCTACCTGGACTTCGTCGAGGGGAACCCGGCAGCGTACGGCCCGGCTCCCGAGACCTACTCCGGCCTCCTCGAACTCGTCTCCCGGGACCTCTCGTCCGCGGCCCTGGTCAAGGGCCAGGTGACGGGCCCGGTCACGGTGGGGATGCAGGTGGTCGACCGCAACAAGCGGCCGGTCCTCTACGACGAGACCTACGCGGACCTGATGGGCAAGATGCTCGCGCTCCGGGCCCGCGCCATCGAGGAGCGGCTCGCTGCCACCGGCGTCCCCGAGACGCTCGTGGTCCTGAACGAGCCGTACTGGGCGAGCCTCGGCTCGACGGTGGTCCCGGTCTCGGACGAGACGGTCCGGCTCGCGTTCGAGGACATCGCGTCCCAGGTGGGGGGAGGGTTCGGGATCCACTGCTGCTCGAACACGGACTGGAGCTTCGTTATGGACCTCGATCCGGCCGTGCTCTCGATGGATGCGTACCAGACGGCGACGGAGTTCCTGCTCTACGCTTCGCACGCGGCCGCGTACCTCGAGCGCGGGGGGATCGTCGCCTGGGGCGTCGTGCCGGCCGACGCCCGCCTTTTCGCGGAGGAGAGCGAGGCCTCGCTCGTGGCCCGCATGGCCGCGATCCGCGCGGCGATGGCCGAGTACGTCGACCCGGCGCTCCTCGTCCGGCAGTCGCTGATCACACCGAGCTGCGGGATCAAGTTTGCGAACGAGGAGGAAGCGGGCCGCATCCAGCAGATGACGGCCACGGTCGCCCGCGCCTGGCGGGAGGGGGTATGACGGCGCCCGCCCCGCCGTTCCGGATCGCGCTCTCGGGCAAGGGCGGCACGGGTAAGACCACGACGGCCGCGCTTCTCATCGACGCGTTCCGGCGGATGGGCGAGACCCCGCTCCTCGCGGTGGACGCGGACCCGAACGCGAACCTGCACGAGGCGCTCGGGATGGAGGTGACCGAGACCCTCGGCTCGATGCGCGAGGAGGCGTTCACGAAGGCGATCCCGGCCGGGATGTCGCGCCACTCCTACGTCCGGCTCCGGTTCCGCAAGGTTCTGGTCGAGGGCCAGGGGGTTGACCTGGTCGCGATGGGCCGGCCCGAGGGGACGGGCTGCTACTGCTTCTCGAACGACCTCCTCTCCGANNCTGGCCGGGCTCCAGTCCGTGTACCGGTTCGTGGTGGTCGACGCCGAGGCCGGGATGGAGCACATCTCCCGCGGCACGATCGGGGCGCCCGACCTGCTGCTGATCGTCTCGGACCCAGGCGCCCGCGGCATGCGGACCGCGACCCGGATTAGGGACATCGCGCTCTCGCTCGGCCTGCCGAGGGAGCGGATGTTCCTTGTCGTGAACCGCGTCAGGGCCGGCGCGGCCGATGTCGGGGGCGAGCCCGTGCCCCTGATGGCCGAGATCCCGGCCGACCCGGCGGTCGAGGAGGCCGATCTCGAGGGCAGGCCGATCGTGACCATCCCCGACGACAGCCCGGCGAGGCTCGCGATCGAGGCGCTCGCGGCCCGGATCCTCGGGGTGGCCAGGGCCCGGTGAGGAGTCCGGGTCATTACTTTTATGTGCCTCCGGGGCAGATGTATTGAGGTCGCACGCGCCGTTGTGGCTTAGCGGTATAGCGGTTGATTCGTAATCAACAGGCCGGGGGTTCGATTCCCTCCAACGGCTCTCGGATAAAATGTTTAACTATTTTCAGTTATCAAGAATTTTTATTTAATCGGTCGGTCGCCGTATCTGCTACCGCCCGCAGAGGTGTGGGCCGGCATTAAGCAGATATTATCACCAAGACCTCAGCCCGGATTTGCCATCATTCCGGTTCAATTCCTTGCATCCAGACTGAGGACAACATCGACCCGGATCATACCGCGCGCCCATGGCTCCCGGATGAGCGGCAACCGCATCCGGCACGTCACGGGCCGGCCGATGGAGGCCGTCGAAGTGCATCCGCCGTCGGCGAACAGCGTTACCATGGCCGGCGTGACGGTCGAGTACTATCCGCCGGCCCTGGCGATGGAATGATGAGAAACGCAAACGGGACGGCAGTCTTCAAGAGGCCAATCCGCGAGTACTGCCGTCTCGCGCCCCGAAGAGCATTCGGCGTTGGTGCTGCGTACTGGTCTCTCCGGGGGCACAGCACCGTCGTACACAGCGATAGTTGAAGGACGGCCGTGCCTCCCCCGGTATCGGTACTCGTTTACGCATGGACGGGCTTGGAGGGGTGCAGGATGCCCTCGCTCTCCAGCCTCTCTGCAATCGCCCGGGAAAAGGGCCCGACTCACGGAGCCGGCTTCTCAAATCAGATATGAATAAATATCCTGTTTCGCCAAAACAAGAATCGCGGTTGTCTCTCCTCTTCTACGAGGAGGCGCCCAAGGGCATCGCCAGGCCGTCCGCAGGTCGACCAGTATCGACGAATTCGCCCAAAATGATACGTATGATGCAACGTAATGGACCTATTTCCGACGGTGAGCGTGCGTGAGCGCCCTTACCGCACCCATCAGACTGGCCGACCACACGCCGCACGTGCCCCTGACCATTACAAACATCGTGGTCTCCGTCAAAGTTGCTGACGCCCTCGACCTCGACGACCTCGCCCGCACGATCCCGGGCGCCGATTACGATAAGCGGCGGTTTCCCGGGCTCGTCTATCGCAGGACGTCGCCGAAGTTTTCGGCCATCGTCTTCACCTCGGGAAAGGCGAATCTGACCGGGCTGCCGAACCCCGACTCGATCGCGCCCGCGCTCGCGGCCCTCCTCGCGGCCCTCCGAACGGCCGGTGTCACCCTCGACACCGACCCCCAGCCCCGGATCGTCAACCTCGTGACGACCGGGAACCTCGGCACCGGCGTCTCCCTCGTCAGGCTCACCTCCGCCCTGGACCTCGCGAAGATCGAGTACGAGCCCGAGACGTTCCCGGGACTCGTCTACCGGTCTGCGGCCGGAGGCACGGCGCTCGTCTTCGGCTCGGGGGCCGTGGTTGTCACCGGGACACGATCGCTCGATGCGGCGAAGGCGGCCGCGGACGAGCTCCGGATCCTCGTCGACACGGCCGGCGGATGGGTACGGACGTGAGCCACGGTTACAATCCGCGGCCCCGTCCGCGCCGTTACGGCGTCCCGACGCCTGCAACCCATCAGGCAACCACGCGAGACCTGCCGAATGGGCCGCCGCAGTCCGTACTTCCGGCATGGTCCCGGTGCGGCACCCGGGTATGCCTGGAATGGAAAAACCATCCACGAAAGCGACGCGATCGCTGTCCCAGCCCGGGACAGGAACCACCGCAAGTTGCATGGATCAGATCCGAGCAATGTATACTAGTGAATCCATGATCGACGCGACCGTCCCGGCCCTGAGGATTCAGAACGTGGTTGCGACCGTGAGGGTTGCGACCGTCCTCAACCTCGATGAGCTCGCCGAGCGGATACCCGGCGCCGAATATGATAAAACGAAGTTCCCGGGGCTCGTCCTCCGCCTCTCCTCGCCGAAAGTGGCCGCCCTGGTCTTTACCCCTGGGAAGATCGTGCTCACCGGCATGTCGCACCCGGACGTGCTCCCTGCCGCCTTCTCGAGCGTGCTCGAAGCCCTCCGGGCCGCCGGCGCCGAGCTCGAGCCGTTCGACCCTCCCCGAGTCGTCAATATCGTCTCGAGCGGCAACTTCGGCGATGGAGTCGCTCTTCAGCGGTTCGCCATCGCCATGAACCTTGAGCACATCGAGTACGAGCCCGAGCAGTTTCCCGGGCTCGTCTACCGGGTTGCCGACCCCAAAGGCGTGGCGTTAGTGTTCGGGAGCGGTGCGTTCGTGATCACGGGAGCGCGGACTGAAGACCAGGCCGCCCGACTCACGGCGGTGATCAAGGACGCCATCGATCAGGCCGGCGCATGGATTCCGGCCTGACGCGATCCGCCCCGTCGTGCGCCGGCCCCATCGCCGGTCTGCGCATCGATTCTGATCGACGAATTCATACAGAAATGGTAGATGTCATGCAACGAACCGGACATACTTCAGGCGGGGGGAGCCGGTGAACTCCCTGACCGCACCCATCGGGCATGCCGACCCTGCACCGCACCCGTCCCTGACCGTTAGAAACATCGTTGCCTCCGTCAGGGTTGCCGACGTGCTGGACCTCGACCACCTCGCCCGCGTGATCCCGGGCGCCGATTACAATATGCAGCGGTTTCCCGGGCTCGTCTACCGCAGGACATCGCCGAAGTTCGCGGGCCTTGTCTTCGCCTCGGGAAAAGTCGTCCTGATCGGCGTGCGGCACCCCGACGCGATCCCGCCCGCGCTCGCAGCTCTCCTGGAGGCTCTTCAGACGGCGGGTGTCGACCTCGCCCCCGACCCCCGGCTCCGGATCGTCAACCTCGTGGCGTCTGGCAGCCTCGGCGCCGAGGTATCTCTTCTCAAGCTCGCCGTTGCCCTCGACCTCGAGAATGTCGAGTACGAGCCCGAGGTCTTCCCCGGGCTCGTCTTCCGATCCGAGGGCGGGGGCGTGGCGCTCGTCTTCAGGTCGGGGGCGGTGATCGTCGCCGGCACCCTGTCGATACACCAAGCGCAGGCGGTCTCGGACGAGGTCTGGCATCTCGTCGACAGGGCCGGAGCATGGATGCGGACGTGAGCGGGAGGCGTGCGGACTGGCCCCCGTGCTAGCCGGGGTCATCGAGCGGCTTGAGTTCGTCGACGCGCCGGGGCACGCCACTGATCCCGACCGGCACCGATCCCGTGGCTACGCGAGGGAGGGTGACCGGATAGCAATCGTCACTGATCGGCCGCAGCGACCGTCGAGGTCCACACGCCATCTGCTAACAATGATACCATGGCCGGCGCCGCGGCCGAGTACGGCCGGCCTCGGTCGGCGATGGAATACCAAAAAAGAACAAGGGCGTTGTACTTTTAAGGACCGACCCGGGAACTCCTGCCCTGTGCCCACCCGGGGCGTTTGGCGTCTGCGCCGGCTGCCGGAAAACCTCCGGGGCTTCAAGATGCCGGACGGGGTGCCGTGATCTTGGCTCACCCTCTCTGGCCTTGCCGTCCCACACCCGGCAACTCGTCCACGATTGGACGCAGGGCCGAGGCGAGGGGCCGGTATTCGATGCTCCCGTCTTCCAAGGCCTTCACAAAATCCGCCCATGTGGCGATCCGCTGATCGAGGGCTGTCGGGGCGTTCATACAGACCCCCTCATCGCCTCAATGACCTTCAACCTCTCATTCATCTCATTAATCTCCGTGTCCTTCAGGATTGCCGTCCGGAGTTCCGGCAGGTGCCGCTCCTCTCTCGCGAGGGCATCGGCGCGGGACATCTCGATCCTCCATCGGATCGCATTATCCCTATCGTCGCATCACGGTTGGCATCCCCGAAGCCGTTACCGCTCATCCAGGATCGTCGCCCGTCCCCGGTACATCTTCGCAGAGTGCGTCAGACAATCACCGTGCCCTCTGCCGGGGTGCCGGTGGCGGCCGTTGCGGAGGCGACGATCAGGTGTGGTATCATGCGTAATGTAAAGAGTGAAGGGGGCAAGATGAAGCCGGCCCTACCCCCTCACCGACTGTATGGTGAGTAAAATCACCTTACATGAATAATCGCTCATACCTATTAATTTGTAACGGATGGCGCAGAATGGCTCCGAAGCTGATCGACGCCGTTCCTGTTCCGGCAGCTCTATCGGTGGATTACTCAGTGACAATTGACCCGGTACATTCGTGAATGGTGAAAGATCGTGAGCCGCACACTCCTCGCCGGCGTCGGTCGGCCGACCCTGTTCTGCGCCCGGACGGCGTCTCCCTCGGTAACCGTGGACGGATCCGTTTCTGCACACGTTCCCGAACCCCTCGGGCCCCCCGGGATCACCGGGTCCTCCTGCGGCATCGCGTTCGGCCCGTCGGAGACCTTGTCTGTCTGCACCACCCGCAGACAACATGGCGGCGCCCATACGCCCGGCGACGGATGGTCTCGTGGGCGGCCGGCCGTCCGGGAGCCAAAGCCCGCGATCCTGCCGCCCGCCGTCCGATCCACGGGGATCTCCGTGCGGTGCGGCATGGACCGACAGGCTGCGCTTCACGCCGATCAGGAGGATTCAGACCTCCCGCGTCGGGCTCCCAGGGAATGTGTCGGCAAGGGCGTACCGCTCCCTGACGAACGCGAGGATTAAAGGCACGGCGAAGATAAAGGCCAGGCACCCGAACGCGACGAAGATCGCGCTGGTCGTCGTCGCGACGGCGAGGACGGCCATGACGGCGAGCGTGGAGGCGAACTGGCCGGTATTCAGGGCGACCGAGAACCCGCCGCTCGCCCTGCCCAGGAACTGCTTCGGCGTGATCCCGGCGATCCAGTTCAGGATCGTCGGCATCAGGAGGCCGTTGCCGAGGCCGATGCAAATGACGGCGAACGCGACGACGGCGAGCGTCGTGGCCAACCCGAGACTGCAGTACCCGATCCCAAAGAGGACGAAGGTGAGGGCGAGGATCGTGTACCGGTGGACTCTCCAGGCGAGCCGTCCGTAGACGATCCCGACGAGCGACGCGGCGCAGCCCATGACCCCCAGGAACAGGCCGCTGGTAAGCGCGGTGTTCTCCCCCAGGATCCGTGCCGCGTCCATGGTCGCGATCAGGTACGGGAACCGGATCGGCATGAGGAAGAAGAGCATGCTCCCCAGGAACAGAGTTGCGTACCCCAGGAGCAGAGGAGTGACGGGGAACGTCTCGCCGGTTGCCGGGCCCTTCCGCTCGATCTTCGGCAGGACGGGCTCCCGCATCGTGAGGAGCACGCCGGCGAGGATGACGATTCCGATCAGATAGATCAGGAACGCCGCGTGCCAGGAGATGCCGGCGAGCAATCCTCCGCTCATCTCGAGGATTAGCACCCCGAACCCCATGGCGGCCGCCTGGTACCCGAGGACCCTCGTGCGGGTGGCCCCCTCGTAGTAACAGGCGATCAGGGATGACGTGGTGCAGGTGATGCCGGCGATACCGACCCCGAGGAGGAACCTGCCCGCCAGTATCGCGTACAGCGAGGTGAGGTAAAACCCGGAGCTCCCTGCGATGGTGAAGATGATTATGGACGCGACAAGGACGCTGATCTTACCGACCCGGTCCGACAGGACCCCGATAAAGAAGCCGGTGAGGGCGATCGCGAGCGCCGGGAGCGTGACGATGAGGGAGACGAGGTACTCGGGCGTGTCGGGATATGCCTGTGTGATCAACGGCAGTGCCGGCGCCACGGCCGCTCCCCCCATGAGAATCATCATGGCGGATAACAGGAGAAATACTAATGTCCATCTCGTAGGTTTGAATAGGGGGCGAACCATGCCTTACCGGGTTGCCGGTGCCGGAATATGAAGAGAATGCTCCTGACCTGAGTAGCTGAATACATGATCGACGATGCACTGCTGTCCCAGCTGAAGGGGATCGGGATGAGCGAGTACGAGGCGAAGGTCTACGTGATCCTGTCGGCGCTGCGGGTGGCGAGCGCCGGCGAGATCCACGAGCAGACCAAGATCCCCCGCGGGAGGATCTACGAGACGCTCACCTCCCTGGCCCAGAAAGGGTTCATCGTCTCCGCCGGCACGTCGCCGGCGAGATACTCTCCCGTCGACGTGATCCGGACGCTGGACCGGTTGACGCGGGAGTCCGTGACCTCCCTTGAGGAGCTGTTTCTCCGCCTGAAAGCCCTGGAGACGGAGACGCCCGAATCGCACCTGCAGGGCTACCGGCTGTGCACGGAGTGGACCCGGGACATGCAGATCCGGATGATGCTGCACCGGGCGAAGTCGGAGATCATCCTCCTCTGCGACGACCGGGCCGTTCTCGTTCGGTACCGCGGCGATATCGCGCGCGCGGCGAAACGGGTCCGCGTCTACCTCGTCGTCGGGCGAAAAGAGCTCGCGCAGTACGCGCCGGTACGGTGTTACACCGGGGGGAGCGATCTCGATGCCTCTCTCTTTCACCACGTCGCGGACGAGGAGATCGGGCCCTCGATGCGACTGCTCCTGCTGGCAGACCGGCGGGAGTCCCTGTCGATCATGGAGGAGGGCGGCAGGGTGACGGGGGTCTTCACCTTCCCCGATATCTACGCCGGCTACCTGTCGCGGAAGATCGTGCAGGAGATCGAGCCGGTCGAGCGGCAGCGCAAGGGGACGTGAGCGCCCCTTCCCTCGCTCTTCGGGCAGCACCCAGGTGTACACGCCAGGGGCCATGCAGGATCGACGTCAGTAGCTACTCGGCCGGACCACCGGGTTCGGAGAATAGTGATGGCGCGGGTTACCTGAAACGCGGCGCCGCGATCTCTCTCCGGAGCTCGCTGACATTGGGCGGTATATGCGTTAGCACGCCGTCTGTCGGGTGCAGCTCCGGGCCATGGGGAGGGCTCGACCCACCTCTGCACCCTGCCGGAGCGTGAGGGAATCTAACCATGGCCATTCCTATTCCCTCCAACGGCTTGAAAGAGAAAGATTCTGGGTCCTTTTTCAAAATGGGCCCAAAATTTACCTCTACCTCTCTTTAGAATTTCGTCGTGGACAATACTTTTTATCGGTCTCACCTCGTGCCGCACGCACGATGCGGGTATGCCGTGCGTGGAGATGCGGGATAACCCTATAGTGAAAAGATCGCCGATCTCTCAGCCCGGATTTTTCATCATCCAAGTCCAATTCCGTGCAAGCTTATTGCAGAAGATACCTACCGGAATCGTACGATCCGAGCGCGTGCTGCTCAAGGAACTGATCCGGGACATTCGGGAGAGCGGGTGAGGGGAATGTGCCCCCGCATGCGCGGGTGTTCCCCGGGTCACACCCTCCCCGATCTGGTTCACCTGAGGATCCGTGCCTCCGCCCCGCGCAGGACGACCTCGCCTTCCGCCAGCATGGATCCGATCATCCGCTTCACCGGAAGGGACGCGAGGGCCCTGATGATATGGTGCTGCCGGGGGTTCTGCATCGGGGAGAGTTCGGTCCACGTCAGCGTGCCCGTTCCCGGGTAGACCCGGTCCACCTCCATCGCCTGGGGGAAGAGGATGAACTGGCTGAGATCGGCTCCCGGCGCCCCCACCTTCGGGATATACCGCCACCCGATGGTATCCAGGGGTCCGAACGCGGCCTTCGCCCGGTCCAGGTCCGCCCCGGCAAGGGGATCTCCCGCCTCGAACGTCATCGTGAGGAAGGTATTCCCCTCGTAGCTGACCGACGTGGCATAGTGAGGCCGGTGAACATGCAGGTCCTCGATATCGGCGAAGATCTTCGGCACCCCGGTCTGCTCCCGCCCGGTCAGGATCGGCGCCGTCCGGTTCTCCCAGACCACGAGCGCGTACGGCGCGTCGACGCGGTCCACGTCCCCCGCGAACCGGACCGGGGCGGACACGCTCACCAGGTTGTAGTGGCCCCCGGCGAGCCAGTTGATCTCGGTCAGCTGGCTCAGGGCGACCTGAACCTCGGGTGCCCGGAGCTCGAGCTCCTCCGGGATGTAGCGTTCGAGCTCAGCGCGATCGGTCTCGAAGGTCACGGTCAGCATCCTGGCCTTCTGCCGTGCCTGGTAGGACGGGTCGAACGGGTCGCCCCCGAAATGGGCGGGCATCAGGTATGTCGTGTCTCGGTCGAGTCGGAACATGGTGATCGCC
Organism: Methanoregulaceae archaeon UBA288; assembly: GCA_002495225.1. Classification (GTDB taxonomy): domain Archaea; phylum Halobacteriota; class Methanomicrobia; order Methanomicrobiales; family Methanospirillaceae; genus UBA288. The sequence goes on from DAEF01000130.1 coordinate 10,356, forward strand.
CTGCTATATCTGCCGGACGGGTATAAGGTTTGCCATTTCTCCTCCCCCTGACACCCGGCCGCAGGGTCTGTCGGGGTCCGGGCCGTCCGCATCGCGGAATTCACTTGATTCGCGAGGGGTGAATAAAAAAAGGGTATAGTGTCATT
>DAEF01000087.1 GCA_002495225.1 Methanoregulaceae archaeon UBA288
GGTACCTCGTCGCCGCGTCTCCGTCCCCTCCGCAGTCTTCCGCGTACCTGGCCAGCGATCGGAGGGCCCCGCGGAAGGCGGGGTCGGAGGTGAGAGACTCGACCACGTCGTTCCTGACCGAGGCGACGCTCTTTTGCCATTGCGAGATGCGTTCCACGGGGTCCGATGCGAACGCGGAGAAGAATGCCTGCGAAACCTGGCGTTTTGTATACAGTATCTCGAGACACGTCCGTGTCTGGCTCTCGCCCCAGGCAATCAGGCAGCGGGCAGTGGCCTCCCGGACCCCGTCCTTCTCCCGCCTCGTGAAGAGCCGCTGTATGCCGTCTTCGATGATCTGTGCGAGCGCGGCCTCGTCCGGGACCGACCCCGAGCGGTCGAGCCCCGATTCGAAAGAGAACTCTCTGATGAGCCCCCAGCAGAAGGAGTGGAACGTGCTCAGGCGGGCCCCCGTCATCTCGTCCCTGACCCCGTTCCAGAACTCTCCCTCCTTCTCGTAGATCTCCTTCAGGAGACGGTTCTTCATCTCCGCCGCTGCCCTGTCGGTGAAGGTCAGTGCCAGTATCTCCGACGGCCTGCACCCGGACTGTTCCAGGAGGTGGAGGTACCTGCTCACGAGGGTGTGCGTCTTGCCGGTGCCGGCGCTGGCCGTCACGCAGAGGCTCCTGTCGAAGGCAAGGGCCCGCTGCTGGGCGCCGGTGAGCGATGGTCCGGGGGCGCCGGAGAGCACTACTCCTCACCCCCGTCCGCGAACCCGAGCGTGCGGATCTCGTCGAACCTGCAGATCCGTTTGAAATCACAGTATTCGGAGTCGCAGGGCGTCGTCGGGGGGTGGAAGACCCCGGCCCGGATCGCCTGGATGGACGCCCACGCCGCACAGATCGCCTGCTCGATCGCCTCGTGGAAATCGAGCTCCCCCATCCTGCTCCGGGCCGTGAACGTCCCTTCCCCGAAGGGGTGGGCCGTGTCGTACAGCTCGGCCCGGTGATAGACGTCCTTCCTGTGGAGCTTGTAGTATGCCCCTGCAACCCCCCTCTTTCCCGTCACTATCTCGTATGCCCGGATGTAGAGGGGCAGTTGCAGCGACGTGCCGTCGAGGATCTCCGGCAGTTTCGAGTGGTTCCCGGTCTTGTAATCGGTGATCGCGAAGGTGCCGTCGTCCGAGAGGTCGACCCGGTCGATGATTCCGTGGATCCTGAAGGATGCGCCCTCCGGGCCCCGGACGGGGATGGTCACCGGCCCGGCAGAGATACTGGTGCCCCTGCCGGACAGGCCGAAACTGCACTCGAACTGCGCCGGCCGGAGCTGCGATTGTCCGCGGGCGATCTCCGTGTCCAAAAACCGTTCGAGGATCCCCGGCTGGTAGCCCCCGGTCCCGAGGAGGTCGCTCCTGAAGGCGTCCCAGGCGGGGCCGTCCTTTCCAAATTCCGAGAGCTCCTTTTCGGTGATCGCACGGAGCTGTTCCCGGCAGGCGTCGCGGTCTTCGGGACGGGGCGGATGGCCGTTCCCCTCGATCCACCGGGTGTAAAACTGTGCGAGGATCCGGTGGACGAGGGTCCCCCTGTCCGCGGGCGAGAGCGTGATCTCCACGTCCGGGAGTGCCTCGAGCCCCAGCACGTACTCTGCGTAAAACGAGAACGGGCAGGCGGCGTACCGCTCGAACCTCGATACCGAGTACGCTTTCGAGTCGCCGAATCGCCTGCCCAGCGCTGCACGGATCGCTTCGTCGTCACCGAGCAAGCCATCGAACGGCGAGTCGTATCCCCCACACCGGTGGACGTACTCGATGTTGATCCGGTTCACGATCTCCGCGAGCTGCATCGCGTCCCCGATCTCCGGGAGGATCTGCGGGTCCGGCAGTCGTCTCTCACCGAGACATCGTCCCGCGTACCGCTGCCGGTACCTGCGTGATGCCCGGTGAGGCGGCGGTGACCATTCCTCGACGGGGATGGCCTGCCGGACCTCCCGGAAGAAGGGCGAGGGGATGAGGCCTCCCCGTGCGGGCGCGCTGGTGCATGTCAGGTACAGCCGGTCGGTGGCGGCACACAGCGCGGAGACGAAGTAGTACCGTTCGTCCCGCAGGTTCATGTTTTTCATGTCGGGGTTGAGCGCGTTCCCCTCGGCATCCGTGAGGAAGGGGAGCAATCCCGGCACGTAGGGCAACCTCTCGTCGGTGAGGGCCATGAGAAAGAGGATCGGGACCTTCCGCTCGTGCAGCTCGCGAAGCCCGCTCACGCGAATGCCCCTCCCGGTCCTGTACCGCTGGACCCTCGTCCTCTGGACCTCGGCCTTCAGGATCCTGACGAAGTCCGCGTACGGCATCTCGTGCCCGACGAACAGGGCCGAACCGGTCTCCATCCCGCTCAGGAGCCGGGCGAACTCTCGCAGGTCGTCACCCTCCCGCGGAGTGTCGGCGACCTCCGGCAGGGGCGCATCCAGGTCGGACAGGAACGCCCGGACATTCCGGAGATGCCCGTGGACCGTGGCCGGCTGCTCGAGGGCCCTCAACCGGACGAGGACCGCATGGGTGTGCGCACTCACTGCCTCGCCGAGCTCGATCTCGTGTCCCAGGTCCTCTGTCCTGTAGTCCGGGGTGTCGGGCGATTCGAGTTCATTTTGCAGCCGTGCGACCAGGAGCGAGGGGTTCGTCGTCCACGCGGCATGGCCGTCGACGATGAAGGCGGCCCGTGCGATCCTGTCGACGATCGCCGGGGTGAG
>DAEF01000005.1 GCA_002495225.1 Methanoregulaceae archaeon UBA288
GGCACCGGCACCGGTACGAGGTGAACCCGGTCGACATCCCCGCGCTCGAGGAGGCCGGCGTGGTCTTCTCGGGGACCTGCGGCCCGCGCATGGAGGTGATGGAGCTCCCCGGGCACCCGTTCTTCCTCGCGACGCAGTTCCACCCCGAGTTCCGCTCCCGCCCGGCCAGGCCCAGCCCGCCGTTCGTCGGGTTCGTGCGGGCGTGCCGCGAGCGGCGGCAGACGCAGCAGGTGATCTGAAGATGGTCAACACGGAAAAGTTCATCGCAGAAGCGATAGAGGAGATCCGCCGCGACGCCGGCGACCGTGACGTCGTGATCGCCCTCTCGGGCGGGGTCGACTCCTCGGTCTGCGCCGCGCTCGCGGCGCAGGCGATCGGGCGGCGGCTCCACCCGATCTACGTCGACACGGGGCTGATGCGGAAGGGAGAGACGGACCGGATCCGCGAGCTCTTCGGCCACCTCGAGCTGAACGTGGTGGACGCCGCCGACGAGTTCTTCGGAGCGCTGGCGGGAATCGTCGACCCCGAGGAGAAGCGGAAGGCGATCGGCGAGCGGTTCATCCGGGTCTTCGAGCGCGNNCTGGATAGAGAGCGGCGGCGAGCTGCGGGATGTCATAAAATCGCATCACAATGTCGGCGCGCTTCCGGAAAAAATGGACATGAAGCTGGTGGAACCGCTGCGCGACCTCTACAAGGACGAGGTCCGCGAGGTCGCGGGCGCGCTCGGTCTCCCGAAAGAGATCCAGCACCGGATGCCGTTCCCCGGTCCGGGGCTCGCCGTGCGGGTGATCGGCGAGGTCACGCCCGAGAGGATCGCAGTCGTCCGCGAGGCGAACGCGATCGTCGAGGAGGAGCTCGTCGAGGCGTTCGCGCCCTGGCAGTGCCTCGCGGCCCTCGTCGGGCTCGGCACGGGGGTCAAGGGCGACGTCCGGCTCCACGGCTGGATCGTCTCGGTCCGGGCCGTGAACTCGCGCGACGGCATGACGGCCGACCCGCTCGAGCTCCCGTTCGAGACCCTCGCCCGGATCGCCGCGCGCTGCACGGCCGAGATCCCGGGGGTGGCGAGGGTCGTGTACGACATCACCCCCAAGCCGCCGGCGACGATCGAATACGAATAACCACAGGACATCACACATGACAGAGACGGACTACCGCGCGCTCGACGCGCGGTACTACATGCCGGCGTTCGGCCGCGAGCGGATGCTCGTCAAGGGCCGCGGCGCCCGCGTCTGGGACGACCAGGGGAACGAGTTCATCGACTGCGTGGCGGGGATCGCCGTCTGCTCGACGGGCCACTGCCACCCGCACGTGGTGGAGGCCATCTGCCGGCAGGCGCGCGAGCTGATCCACATCTCGAACCTCTACTACGTGCCGGGCCAGGCCGAGCTTGCGAAGAGGGTCGTGGAGTTCACGGGGATGCACAAGGCCTTCTTCTCGAACTCGGGGGCCGAGGCGAACGAGGGGGCGATCAAGCTCGCGCGGATCGCGACCGGGCGCCGCACCTTCGTCGCGTTCGAGCACTGCTTCCACGGCCGGACCATGGGCTCGCTCGCGGTGACGCACAAGCCCGCGATCCGCGAACCGTTCGAGCCGCTCGAGCCGGGCTGCGCCTTCGTCCCGTACGGCGACCTCGAGGCCCTCAAATCCGCGGTGACCAGGGAGACGGCCGGCGTCTTCGTCGAGGCGATCCAGGGCGAGGCCGGCGTGATCTGCCCGCCCGACGACTTCTTCCGAGGAGTCCGCGACCTCTGCGACGACACGGGCGCCCTGATGATCGCGGACGAGGTCCAGACGGGGATGGGCCGCACGGGCAAGTGGCTGGGGATCCAGCATACCGGGGTCGAGCCCGACGTGGTCACGCTCGCGAAGGGGATCGGCTCGGGCTTCCCCATGGGCGCGCTCGCGGCCCGCGAGGGGCTCGAGTTCGGCCGGAGCCAGCACGGCTCGACCTTCGCGGGCGGCCCGCTCGCCTGCGCGGCGGCCAACGCGACCATCGACGTGCTCGAGGAGGCCCTGCCGTCGGTGGCGGGAAAGGGCGAGCGGTTCCGCGCCGCGCTCGCGGCGCACGATCCGCGCGTCCGCGGGCTGATGATGGGGATCACGGTCGGCGACGCCTGCGCCGGGATCGCGGCCGCCTGCGCCGAGAACGGCGTCCTGGTCAACTGCGCCGCGGACGGCAACCTGCGGCTCGTGCCCCCGCTCGTGATCGAGAACGACGATATCGACCGGGTCTGCGCGGTCCTGCATGCGGCCATCGGTTAGGCCGTACCTCGCGGGCCCGGGCTACGTCTACGCCGAGCGGCCCGAGGCGATCGCGGCCCGGTACGGCTTCGACCGCGTGGCCCGGCTCGGCTCGAACGAGAACCCGTTCGGCCCGTCGCCGCGGGCGCTCGAAGCAGCCTCCGCCGCGCTCGCGGACGCGCACCGCTACCCCGAGGAGTCGATGTCCGGGCTCCGCGCCGCGCTCGCGGCCCGGTACGGCGACCGTGCCTACGCGGTCGGGAACGGCATGGACGGGATCATCGAGACCCTCCTCCGCGTCTTCTGCGAGGCCGGCGACCGGGTGACGGTCTCGACCCCGACCTTCTCGTTCTACGGGATCGCGGCCCGGGCCCAGGGGGCCGGCGTCGCGACCGTGCCGCGCAGCGCGGACTTCGCGGTCGACGTCGAGGCGTTCGCCGCCGCCTCCCGCGGCGCGAAGATCGCGTTCCTCTGCACGCCGAACAACCCGACCGGGACGGCGACCCCCGTCGAGGACGTGCGGGCGATCGCCGAGTCCATCGGCGACTGCCTCCTCTTCCTGGACAACGCCTACGTCGACTTCTCGGACCGTGACTACCGGCCTCTCCTCGACGCCTGCGAGAACCTGGTGATCGGCCGGACCTTCTCCAAGCTCTACGGCCTCGCCGGCTTCCGCGTCGGGTACGCGATGCTCCCCGACTGGCTTTTTCCCGCCTACACCCGCGCCGCGACCCCGTTCTCCGGCGTCTCGTCCGTCTCCGCAGCAGCCGCCGCCGCCGCGCTCGAGGACGACGCGCACGTGGAGCGGACGCGGTCGCACGTGGTCGCCTGGCGCGAGCGGCTCGCGGCCGAGTGCCCGTTTTCGAGCGCGCCGTCCGAGGCGAACTTTTTGATGATCGACGTCGCGCCCCGCGCCTCGGACGAGGCCGTGGGCGCCCTCGCCCGCGCCGGGGTGCTGGTCCGCTCGTGCCGCTCCTTTCCCGACCTCGCCGACCACTACCTCCGCGTCTCGGTCGGCGCCGACTGGGAGAACGAGAGGTTCTTATCCGCGGTGCGTTCACTATCATCAGCATGATGGTCGGGATCGCCGGGACGCCGGGCACGGGCAAGACCTCGGTCGGAGACGTCCTCGCCGGGAGAGGGCACCGGGTCGTCCGGGTCGCCGAGACGATCGGGCCGTTCGTCATCGCCGAGGAGGACGGGGTCCGCGAGGTCGACCAGGAGGCCTGGGCCGCCGCGTTTTCGCCGTTTGACGGCTACGTCGAGGGCGGGCTCTCCCACTTCCTCGCCTGCGACCGCCTGGTGATCCTCCGCTGCCGCCCCGACGTGCTCCGGCGCCGGCTCGAGGCGCGGGAGTACCCGCCGGCGAAGGTCGACGAGAACGTCGAGGCCGAGGCGCTCGACGTGGTCCTCTGCGAGGCGTTCGAGCTCCACCCGCCCGAGCACCTCCTCGAGATCGAGACGACCGCGCGGTCCGCCGAGGAGACGGCCGACCTGGTCGAGGCGTTCGCCGCGGGCCGGCTCGCCCCCTCGCACGGCACCCTCGACTTCTCCGGATACCTCGAGGGGGGCCCGTGACCCTCGACGCCTACCGGCCGCAGGTCGCGGGCGTGCTCGACCTGCTGGTCCGGGGCGCCATGCGGCTCCGCATCACGCCGAACTTCCTCTCCGTCCTCTCGTTCTTTCTTGCCCTCGCGGGCGGGCTTTTGTACGCGGCCGGATCGGTCCTCGGCGGCCTTCTCTGCGTCGCCGCGAACGCGGTCTGCGACTCGGTCGACGGCGCCCTGGCGCGGGCCATGAACCAGCAGGGGCCGAAGGGCGACTTCCTCGACCACGCGATCGACCGGTACGCGGACATCTTCATCATCACGGGGATCTTCGCGGGCGGCTTTGCGTCCTGGCAGATCGGGGTCTTCGCGCTCACGGGCGTGCTGATGGCCTCGTACCTCGGCACGCAGGCCCAGGCCGTCGGCGTGGGCCGGTACTACGGCGGGCTCCTCGGTCGCGCGGACCGGCTCGTGCTCCTGATGGCGGCCTCCCTGCTCGACCTCGCCGTGGGCGTGCCCGTCCAGGGGATGATGTTCCTCGGGTGGGTCCTCGTCCTCTTCGGCCTGCTCGGCCACTTCACGGCCCTCCAGCGCTTCTTCTGGGTCTGGCGCCGGATGGGGTGATGCGGCGGGGCGGCGTCCCCCGCCCCCCGGCGCGTCCGCTCCTGGAGACCGTTACCGAAAGAGGCGGCGTCGGGTGGAAAAAGAGAGTCGGGCCGCGCTCATCCCGAGCGGCGGCGGACGGCCAGGAGGCCGGCGGCGGCGAGCGCCGCGAGCAGGCCGCCCACCGGCGCGGGCAGGGAGGGCGGCGGCGTCGCCGTCGCGTAGGGCGTGATGTTGGCGGGCGGGACCGTCACAGAGGGTTCTGGCGTGGCGACCGTCGCCGTCGCGTTCGGGGCCGTGATGTTCACAAAGCAGGTCCCGTCCGCGCAGGTCTCGTTCCCGCTCCAGCTCCCGTTCACAGGGAGGGTCGCGTTCGCGCTGCCGGGCTCCGTGGCGTTCGCCACGGTCGTGGTGTTCGCGGCGATCGGCGCCGCTCCCTCGCGGAAGAGCTGGACGCCGTGACTCGCGAGGTCCGGGACGTAGACCGTCCCCTGCGGGTCGACCCAGACGGCGAACGGCCCCTGCTCGAAGAGCCCGTCGCCCGTGCCCCGGGCCCCGAAGGCCTCGAGGAACGCGCCGTCCGGGCCGAACTTCACGATCCGGCCGTTGCCCGAGTCGGCCACGTAGACATTGTCCATGGCGTCCACGGCGAGCCCCTCCGCGCGTTCGAACTGGCCGTCGCCCGAGCCCTTCTCGCCGAAACGGAGGACGAACGCGCCGTCGCGGCCGTACTTCGTGACCCGGTCGAGAGCCTCGTCCAGGACCAGGAGGTTGCCGCCGGAGTCGAGGGCGAGCCCCCGGGGCCGCTTCAGCCCCCCGTCGCCGTCGCCCTCGAAGCCGACCGTGTCCGTGACCGCGCCCTGGTCATCCACGACCAGGACCTCGGGCCGCTCCACGTCGGCCACGTACGCTTTGTCCTTCCTGAGCACGACCACGTCCACCGGGCTCGAGTATTCGTGCCCGCCCCAGGTCGCGATCACGTTGCAGCCCGTGGTGAAGACCTGGACCCGCCCGTTCCCCGTGTCGGCGACGTAGAGCCGGCCGTCGGCGTCGAGCGAGACGTCGGAGGGGTCGGTGAAGAGGAGCTGGCCCGTGCCCGGGGCTCCCCAGCGCCCGAGGTACGCCCCGGACGGGCTGTAGTACTGGACCTCGCAGTCCTCGCGGTCCACGATGTAGACCTGCCCCAGCGCGTTCCCGGTGATCCCGCCCGGCCGGACCAGGTAACCCTTGTCGTCGTCCGCGTAGGACCAGCGGCCGGCGTATCCGTAGGACGAGGCGGCCGCGGCTGGGAGGACCAGGAGCGTGCAGAGACAGAAGCAGAGACAGAGGTGGGTGAGCACGGAACGCATCAAACAGTTTCTACTACGTCAGATGCTTATAGGTTCTGGTGAGGGCTGCGGCGGGGTAGCCGGAAGCCCGGCTCTCCCCGAACGGAGCGCGCGTGCGCCGGCGCCGGCTCAGAACCACTGGTCGAGTGTCTTCTGGCCGGCCGAGACCCCGATCCGCTCGAGGGCCGCGTTCACCCGCTCGGCCGAGAACGAGTACTCGTCGCAGAGCATGGCCCGGAGCCCCTCCGGGTCCGGCGAGCGCCAGTCGGGCCGGTAGCCGGTGGTCACGGGCGGCGCGAGGAAGAACGAGCGGATCGGGTCGGGGTCGAACCCGGGGATGCGCTCGGCCACGGTCTCCTCGAACCGCCCCTCGCGGACGATCTTCAGGGCCGTCTTCGGCCCGACCCCGCGGACGCCCGGGTTGAAGTCCGTGCCGACCAGGATCCCGACGTCGACCAGCTCCTCGCGCGTCAGCCCGAGTCCGTCCAGCACCTCCGCGAGCCGGATCCGCTCGGGCTCGACCACGATCGACCGGCCGTGGAGCCGCCGCCGGCCGCTGATCGTGATGTTCCGGGCGAGGTCGGGCGCGCCGAAGAGGAGCGAGTCGTAGTCCTGGCTGACCGCGTACGCGACCGCGCCGTCCGCGGCCATCCGGGCGGCCTGGGCCTCGCCCTCGCTCGGGGCCGTCAGCCAGGGGACGCCGAGCAGGTCCAGAAGGCGCTGCGAGGAGGCGATCACGGCCGTGTCGATCCGGGTCGCGGCCCGCGCCTGTTTGTACGCCTCGGCCCCGTCCCCTGCCTCGACGGCGGCCGCGTACTGCCGGCCGGCCTCCTCGCGGACGCTCCGCCGGGCCTGGATCGTGGCCGCCTTCAGGTCGGGCGGGGCGCCGTCGAAGACGTAGACCGGCAACAGCCCGGCCGCGAGGAACTTCGTGGTCCGGAAGAAGAGGCCTGAGAGGTGGGAAGTGACCCTCCCCTCGGCGTCCACGAGCGGCGTCCCGTCCGCCTGCCGGATGATCGAGAGGAACTGGTAGAGCGCGTTGTGTGCGTCGATCGCGGCCGTGCCGGCGAGCTCGTTCCACCCGGCCGGGCGCTTGTACGGTGCGAGGATATCCCTGAGCGCGACCCCCATGGCGATCACCTGTCGCGGCGCCAGCCTTTAAACATGGCGGCTACCGGTAGAGGCGGCGCTGGAAGTCCTGGATGATCGCGTCGATCTGCGTCACGGTCTCGTCGTACTTGGCGGCGAGCACCTCCTGCGTCTCGATCAGGTTGAGCCGAATCCCGCGCTCGCGGTCGACGAGCGTCCGGGAGAGGAGCGTGATCTTGGCGCCGAAGAGGAGAAAGAGCCCGCCGAGCGAGAGCATCATCAGGGTGGCCGAGACCGCGATCGTGATGTCCTGCCAGAGCCGAAGCACCAGTACCAGGGTCGAGACCACCAGGATGATCGTCAGCACGAACTCGGGCAGTGCGTCGCGCAGGTCCATGCTTTTAGATGATGAAGGTCCAGTAATTAAGCTACCTGTTTGATGGAGGACCATGGATACCAACCGGTTGCTGCCTCTGATCGGGATCGGGCTGATGCTCGTCGCGGTCGAGATCGGGGCGGTCCTGCTCGCCCCCCTGATGGCGGCCGCCGGGATCACCGCGTTCGACGACCCGGCATCGCCGGCGAACCCGATCATCTTCATCCTGCTCCTGCTCGCGTTCACGGCCCTGCTCCTGGTCCTGATCCGGTTCGGCATGCGCCGCCTGATCCGCGGGATCGTGCTCGTCTCGATCGGACTCTCGTTCGTCTACGTCTTCATGGCCGTGCTCGCCGCCGTCGTCGCGGACGCGTTCGTGGTCCTCGCCGTCTCGCTCGCCCTCGGGGCCGTGGCGGCCTATGTCCTCTTCCGGTACCCCGAGTGGTACGTGATCGACCTGCTCGGGATCGTGCTCGCGGCCGGTGTCGCGGCGATCTTCGGCTCGTCCCTCGGGATCGTCCCCGTGCTCCTCCTCCTGGTGCTGCTCGCCGTCTACGACGCGATCTCGGTCTACCGGACCAGGCACATGATCACGCTCGCCGAAGGGGTGCTCGAGCAGCGCGCGCCGATCCTCTTCGTGGTGCCCAAGCGGCGAAACTACTCGTTCATCCGGGAGGGCGTCGGCCCCATCGACGGGTACCGGCCCGAAGAGGGCGGCGAGGGCGGGCGCGGGGCCCTGCTGATCGGCATGGGCGACCTGATCATGCCGACGATCCTGGTGGTCTCGGCAAACGTCTTCCTCCGGGCTCCCGGGATCGGCTTCCTGAATGGCCCCGCCCTGGGGGCGATGGCGGGCTCGGTGGCGGGCCTTGCGCTCCTGCTCCACTTCGTCGACAGGGGGCGCGCCCACGCGGGCCTCCCCCCCCTGAACGGCGGCACCATTCTCGGCTTTCTCGCCGGGTGCGCCGCGACGGGCGCCTGGAACTGGCTCTGACCGGCTGGCCGTTCAGAACTTCTATATACTTACCAACATGATCGATCATTATGGATCTCTCGCTCATCCAGAAGGACATTCTGATCACCCTGATCACGCTCTATCACCAGCACTCGGGGCCGATCAAGGGTGAGGACATCGCGGAGGTGATCCAGCGCAACCCGGGCACGATCCGGAACCAGATGCAGGCCCTGAAAGCGCTCGAGCTCGTGGACGGGATCCCCGGCCCGAAGGGGGGATACAACCCCACCGCCCGGGCCTACAGCGTGCTGAACATATCGCAGGCCGACGAGAACGCCGAGGTGCCGGTGACGCGGAACGGGGAGCTGGTGCCGGGCGTGAGCGCGCGGGAGATCGACTTCACGACCCTCTGCCACCCCGACGTCTGCCAGGCCGTGATCCGGCTGATAGGCAGCGTCAAGCCCTTCGACATCGGTGACGACATCGTGATCGGGCCGACGCCGGTCAACAAGCTCGTGCTCCGCGGCGAGATCTTCGGCAAGGACGAGGTCCAGAGCGCCCTCCTCCTCTCGATCTCGGAGATGACCTCGCTCCCGAAGAAGCCGATCCGCGACTACATGTCCGCCCCCCTCCTCGTCCTCTCCACCGCCGAGACGGTCGACGACGCGATCCGGCTCTTCGCGGCGGCCCAGATCAACGGCGCACCCGTCATGGAGGGCGAGACCATGCGCGGGATCGTGACCACGTCGGACGTGGTCCGCGCGCTGGCGGCGGGGGAGGCGGGGGAGACGCCCGTGACCAGTGTGATGACCGAGGACGTGGTCCAGGCCGATGCCGACGTCCGGCTCTACGAGGTGATCCAGCGGTTCAAAGAGCGAGAGATCGGGCGGCTGATCGTGGTCGGCGGGGGCCGGCCGATCGGGATCCTGACCCAGAGCGACATCATCCGCGTCTTCCCGTCGTCCTGACGCCAGCACCCGCCGTTTCCGGCCGTGGAAGAGAGATCGCAGTATTTATAGCACGAGAAGCTGACCATTCTGCCATGGTGAACACGTTCTCCCGGAGCCTCTCGCGCAAACGCATCATGTCCAACGACGGGATGGTGATCGGGACGCTCAAGAACATCCTGGTGGACCTGGAGAGCGGACAGGTCGTGGACCTGATCGTCCGGCCCGACCCGACGTTCGACGTGACCGGCTACCGCGTGGACGGAGACCGCCTGCTGATCCCCTTCGAAGCGGTCAAGGACATCAAGGACTATATCGTCGTCGACCGCTTCCTCTCGAAGTCGTAATCAGGAAAAATAGTGGTCGACGGCCTCGACGAACCCGTCGCCGAACGGGGCCGTCGCCACGTAATCAGCCGCCGCCTTCGCTCCGGGCACGGCATTGCCGACGGCCGCTCCGGCCCCGGCCGTTTTTATCATCTCCGTGTCGTTCTCGGAGTCGCCGATCGCGACGAAGTCGGCGGGCGTCATACCCATGGCCCGGGCGAGGGCGGCGAGCGCCGTGGCCTTGGAGACGCCCTCCTGCTGGAGGTGGATGGCGAAGCCCGTGTCGAGCACCCGCACGGGGTGGGTTCGGAGCACGGCCCGGACCTCGTCGACGGAAACCGTCCGGGCGAACGCGACGTCCGCGTGCCGGAGCCCGTGGGAGAAGAGGTCGAGGAAAACGCCGCGCCCGGCAAAGTGCTCGCGGAGCGCCTCGAACGCGGCGAGGGGGACCCGGCGGTCCCCCGTAACGACCGGCTCGCCGAGATAGCCATGATGCCAGACTCCCCCGTTCTCGGCGATGACCGAGCCGTCGGTCCCGATCATCCGCGCGAGCCCGTCCATGAAGCAGAGGGTGTTGCCCGAGGCGAGGACGACGGGGATCCCGCCGTCCACAAGCCGCCGGATCGCCTCGATCGCCCCGAGGCTGATCCGGCGGGTGCGGTCCGTCAGCGTGCCGTCGATGTCCGTGACGAGGGCCCGGGCCGTCATACGGGCTTGAGGCCCGCCTCTTCGACCAGGAAGGGCGCCTCGCCCTCGGGCAGGTTCGGGCTGTCCACGAGCCGGGCGATCCTCTTGCCGCCCTTCGACTTGCGGAGGTAGAGCCGGAAGGTGGCCGTGTGGCCGACGATGTTCCCCCCGATCGGCTTGGTCGGGTCGCCGAAGAAGACGCCGGGGTTCGACATCACCTGGTTCGTGACGAGGCCGACCGCGTTGTTCTCGTCCACGAGCTTGAAGAGCTCGTGCATGTGCTTGTTCAGCTTCTGCTGCCGGGGCGCGAGCGTGCCGCGGCCCGCGTACTCGGCGCGGAAGTGGGCCGTGAGCGAGTCGATGATGAAGAGCCGCACAGGCTTGTCCGAGGTCTTCAGATCGGCCGCGAGCTCCCGGGCCGTGTCCATCAAAAGCATCTGGTGGTCCGAGGTGTGCGCCCGGGCCACGTGGACGTTCGCGAGGAACTCTTCGGCCGGGGGGACCTCGTACTCGGGGTTGTCGGGGAACGAGAGCCCCGCGACCATCTGCTCGATCCGCTCGGGGCGGAAGGTGTTCTCGGTGTCGATGTAGATCACCGAGCCGTTGAGGCCCCCGAGCTCCTCGGGGACCTGGACGTTCACGGCCATCTGGTGGACGATCTGGGACTTGCCCGAGCCGAACTCGCCGTAGGTCTCGGTGATCGCCTGCGTCTCCATCCCGCCGCCGAGCAGGGCGTCGAAATCGGGCACGAAGGTCTTCAGCTTGCGGATCTGCTTGCGCTGCTCGAAGACGTCCTGGCCCGTGCGGAAGCCGCCGATGTCGGCGATCTCGCGGGCGGCCTTGATCATCTTCTTCGCGGTCGACTCGCCGATCTCGGCCGACTCGGCGAGATCGGTCGGCGTCGCCGTCGCGATGCTCTCGATGGTCAGGTAGCCGGCCTCGCGGAGCTTGTCGGCCGTGGTGGGTCCCACGCCGGGCAGGTCCTCGATGTCCAGCGATGCTGCCGCGCCTGTTGGTGCTTCCTTCATATCGTATCTCCTACAGAACGTTCGAGTTCTTCTTTCTGTGCCACTCGGCCGGAGAGGTGTCCGGTCGGTCTACACCATAAAATTGACCCGGGAGCTTATAACCAACCCGATTGCGGTGTGAAAGTGAACGGGGTCAGGGAGAGCCCGCCCGGAAGGAAAGGGCGGCGAGCCTGCGGCGGACGGTTTCGGGGTCCGGGGAGGCCGTCGCGACCGTCTCGGGGGCGAGGCGGTTGCCGGCGAGCCGGCCCGCGACCCGGACCTCGTCGCCCATCCGGAACTCCCCCGACGTGAGCTGGTACCGGTCGGTCCCGTCGTCGATGAAGAGGCCGGCGGGCGTGGCGAGGACCGTCCCCTCGATCTCGATCGCGACCTCGTCGGTTGCCGAAAGCATGACCGCGGCCGACCAGCCGGCCGAGACCTCGAGGTCGCCGTACCGGCCGGGCTTCGCGGTGGCGCCGTAGACCCCGACCTCGTCCCCGACGGCGAGCGGCAGGAGGGCGTGGTCGCCCCAGAGGACGACCGGGGCCGTGCCCGACGGATCGGCGAGCGCGAGGTTCCGGACCCACGAGGGCTCGCCCGAGCGGGCCACGAACTGGCGCGGGGGCTGGAGCGAGGCGACGGCGCCCCGGACAGAGACCGTCCCCTCGCCGGGCAGGGCGCCGAGCGGCGTGGTCGGGACCTCGATCGCCTCGTCGATCGCCTCGNNTCCGAGCCCTCGTCGACCGAGTACTCGGTCCGGTCCGTGCGGCGGGAGGGCTGGGCGTTCGCGACGCGGACCGCGTCCCCGGGCACGACACCCTCCAGGAGCCCGGGCTGCCAGGCCACGAGCCGGAAGACCCCGTCGGCGTTCCCGACGAGCGCCTCGGTCATCTCGCCGGGCGTCCCGTCGCGGCGCATGAAGGCCCGGGGGGGCCGGACGATCAGCACGCGGACCCTGAGCTCGACCGCGGCGCGGTCGACGGCCGGGCCTCCGGCCCCGTCCGGCGGGGCACGGCAGTCGACCTCGCACCCGGCCTTCTGGAGGGCGAGCCCGGTCACGTCCCCGCGGCGGCGCTGCGACGGGCGGGCGATCACCTCGAGGACCTCGCCGACCGCGATCTCGGCCACCGCGTCCGCCTTCTCGTCGAAGAGGGCCATCTCGACCCTCCCCGTCTCGTCGCCGAGGGTCACGGTCGCGATCCGGCCCTCCTCGCCGTCGGCCCGGACGAAGGTCCGCGGCTCGGCGACGGCGAGCACCCGGCCGAAGAAGCAGACCAGGCTCCCGCCGGAGAAGAGGTCCTGGACCTTGCGGTGGGCCCGCCCGAGGTCGCCGACCACGAGCATCGCGGCTGTCGGCTCGTCCACGAGCCCGCCGCAGGACTCGGCCTTGGCCTCCACCCGCTCCTCGAACTCCGCCTCGGCGATGAGGTCGTCGACGAGCGCGTAGTGGAAGCGCATGGCTCAGAGCCAGGGCGGCGTCGCCAGCGTCCCGGTCAGGTCCTCGATCGTCTCGGCCCGGCGCATGAGCGCCCGGTCCGGGCCGCGCACCAGGAGTTCCGCGGCCCGCGTCCGGGCGTTGTACTGCGAGGCCATGGCATAGCCGTACGCGCCCGCGTCCAGGACGGCGACGAGGTCGCCCTCGCGCACCGAGGGCAGGACCCGGTCGGCGGCGAGGATGTCGCCGGACTCGCAGATCGGGCCGGCGACCGTGTACGCCCCGGCGGGGGGTTCGGAGGCGCGGTTCGCGACCACGACCTCGTGGTACGAGTCGTACATGGCCGGCCGGATCAGCTGGTTGAACCCGGCGTCGACGTTGACGAAGGAGCGATGCGCGTGCTTCACGGAGTTGACCCGTGTCAGCAGCACGGTCGAGTCCGCGACGAGCGAGCGGCCCGGCTCGACCCAGAGCGCGGGCCGGATGCCGAGGGCCTCGACGCCCTCGACGAAGACCGGCATCACCGCGTCCGCGTACTCGCGGGGCGACGGCGCGACCTCCTCGTCGTGGCGGTACGGGATCCCGAGGCCGCCGCCGAGGTCGACGAACGCGAGCCCGGCGCCGAGGGCCGTCACCTCGCCCGCGAGCCGGACCATGACCCGCGCGGCCTCGACGAACGGCGGGAGGGCGAGGATCTGCGAGCCGATGTGGCAGTGGAGCCCGACCGGCCGGACGTGCTCGCAGGCGAGGGCCGCGCGGTAGGCGTCGATCACCTCGCCGTGGGGGATGCCGAACTTGGACGACGCGAGGCCCGTCGCGATCTTGGGGTGGGTCGGGACCTCGAGCGCGGGGTTGACGCGGAACGAGGCCTCGGCCGTCTGCCCAAGCGCGCCGGCGACCTCGTCGAGGGCGCGGAGCTCGTCCGTCGAGTCGAGCGAGACGCGGATGCCGCGCTCGACCGCGAGCCGGAGGTCCTCGCGCGACTTCGAGGAGCCGTTGAAGAGGAGGCGCGCGGGGTCCATGCCGGCCTGGAGGGCGAGCGCGATCTCGCCGGCACTGAAGACGTCGGCCCCGGCCCCCTCGGACGCGAGGATCCGGAGGAGGGCGAGGTTGCCGTTCGCCTTCGCCGCGTACAGCACCTGGACCCGGTCGTAGTGGGCCGCGAGGGCGTCCCGGTACTCGCGGTACCGGGCCCGGACCCGCTCCTCGTCCGTGACGTAGAGCGGGGTGCCGTACTCGGCCGCGAGCGCGACCGTATCGTGCTCGCCGATGAAGAGGTGGCCGTTCCGGACCGAGAGGTGCGGGGGCAGGTTCATGCGAGCGCCTCCATGCGGGCGAGGGCCTCCTCGATCCGGTCCACGGGCCGGGTCAGGGCGAACCGGACGTAGCCCTCGCCGTGGGCGCCGAAGCCGACCCCGGGGGTCGCGACGATCGCGGCCTCGTCGAGGAGCCGGGCCGCGAACGCCATCGAGTCCTCGACCGGGAGCCAGACGTAGAAGGTCGCCTTCGGGGCCGCGACGTCGTGCCCGAGGGCCCGGAGGCCCCGCACAAGGACGTCGCGCCGCTCCTGGTAGACCCGGCAGGCGTCGGCGACGCAGTCCTGGGAGCCCGAGAGGGCCGCGATGCCCGCGTGCTGGACCGCGTCGAAGACCCCCGAGTCCACGTTCGTCTTGACCCGCCCGAGCCCGGCGAGGATCTCCGGGTTGCCGACGGCCATCCCGAGCCGCCAGCCGGTCATGTTGTAGGTCTT
>DAEF01000095.1:0-132 GCA_002495225.1 Methanoregulaceae archaeon UBA288
GCAGGATCGCCTGCGCCCGCTGCGCCGCCGATCCCTCGGGCAGGAGCAGGCACATGGTGGCCGATCCCCCGATGGCCGACTCGAGCGGGCCCGTCGCGTCGAGCAGTGGCTTGCCCTTCGCGCCCTCCTTGA
>DAEF01000095.1:231-5530 GCA_002495225.1 Methanoregulaceae archaeon UBA288
GTCCTCGCCCGCCTGCACGAACCGGAGGGCGATGCCAAGACCCTGCCCGCCGGTTCCACCGATTACTCCAATCTTCATTGTTTTCACCTCATTCCTTGATGCTGTCTGTTCTCTCCGGGCCCCAGATCACATCGCGGTGTAGCCGCCGTCGACGACCGTGACCGTGCCGGTGGTGTAGGACGCCTCGTCGCTCGCCAGGTAGACGATTGCCGCGTTCAGCTCGCCGTCGCGCCCGTTCCGCTTCAACGGGACCATCGCGTTCACGTACTCCTGCCACTGCGGGGACGAGAGCACCTCCTTCGTCAGCGGCGTCGGGAAGAACCCGGGGCAGATCGCGTTGCAGGTCACGTTGTACTGGGCCATCTCCACCGCGATCTGTCGCGTCAGGTTGACCACGCCGCCCTTCGCGGCCTGGTACCCGACCGTCGACGCCGTGGCGCCGACCAGGCCGTACATCGAGGCCGTGTTGATGATCCGGCCGTAGTTGTTTCTGGCCATCACCCTGCCGAACTCGCGTGCCACCTTGAAGACTGCCGTCAAATCAACGGCGACCGTCGATTCCCAGCCATCGTCCGGGTACTCCAGGAACGGCGCCATGTGGGCATTGCCCGCGTTGTTCAGCAGGATGTCCACCTTGCCGTACTCCCTGACGATCTCCTGCACCGCGTTCTTGATCGACTCGGTGCTCGTGACGTCGCACTGCACCGGCAGGCAGCGGACGCCGAGGGCGCGGATCTCGTTCGCGACCTCCTCGAGCTTCTCTTTCCGCCGGGCCATGATTGCCAAGTCCGCGCCCTGGC
This sequence comes from Methanoregulaceae archaeon UBA288, assembly GCA_002495225.1. Classification (GTDB taxonomy): domain Archaea; phylum Halobacteriota; class Methanomicrobia; order Methanomicrobiales; family Methanospirillaceae; genus UBA288. The sequence continues at coordinate 1,032 of DAEF01000095.1, forward strand.
CCGCGAGGGCCTTGGCCATCTGTACGCCGATACCGGACGAGGCGCCCGATACGACCGCCACCCGTCCGTGCAGATCAAACATTGCCATGTTGAATTCTCCGTGTTTCCTTTCTGTTCGTCTGGCGCTACTCGAGGATCACCGCGGGTTTGATCAGGTCCTTCGGCTTCTCGTGCATCAGGATCAGGGCCTCTTCGATGTCCGCGAAGTTCGTAAAGCGGTGAGTGATCAGCCTGGACGGGTCGATCCGTCCGTACTTGACGAGCGCGGCCATCCGCTCCATCCTCGCCCGGCCCCCGGGGCAGAGCCCGCCGCGGATCGTCTTGTCGCCGAGGCCGCCGCCCCAGGCTCCGAGCGGGATCGGGATGCTCTCCGCGTGCTCCATGACGTTCACGTTCCCGAGGGTGCCGCCGGGCTTGAGCACCTGGACAGCCTGGCCGATGATGCTGACGTCCCCGCCGGCCGTGACGGCCGAGTCCACGCCCTCGCCGTCGGTCAGGTCCAAGATCTGCTGGACGGTGTCACCGTTGTGGTAGTCGATGATCTCCGTCGCCCCGTACTCGCGGGCGACCCTCACCGCGTTTGGCCGGGAGCCGACGGCGAGGATCCGGGCCGCGCCCAGGAGGTTCGCGCCGGCAACGCCCATCAACCCCACGGGCCCGATGCCGAAGACGGCGACGGTGGACCCGAGCTTGACGTCCGCGAGTTCGGCCCCGTAGAAGCCCGTGGTCATCATGTCGCCGATCATGACGGCCTGCTCGAGGGAGATGCCGGTTGGCAGGTGCGCGAGGTTGGCATCCGCGTCGTTGACGTGGAAGTACTCGGCGAAGACCCCGTCCTTGGCCGTGCAGAACGGCATCCCCGAGCACATCCCGTCGCAGTGCTGGGCAAAGCCCCGCTGGGCTGGGACGCGTCCGAAGGTCGGCGTGATCGCCGGCACGATGACCCGATCCCCGACCGAGAAGTCGGACACCTCGCTCCCGACCTCGTCGACGACGCCGACGGCCTCGTGGCCCATGATCCGGTCCGGGGGCATATAGTCGCCCAGGTCGCCCCAGATCATGTGGATCTCGGAGGTGCAGGGAGCGAACGCGAGCGGCCGGACGATCGCATCACGGGCTCCTGCTTTCGGCCTGGCCTTCTCGACCCAGCCCACCTGTCCCTTGCCTGTCCTGGCTAGACCTTTCATACGATGAAGAACTCGAGGTCAACCCCCCTTATAGATTTGTTTTACCGATTATCGCTGGCACGCGTCATTGATATGCCGGCGCGCACCCCCTTCAATCCGATCGATCGAGGTCTCTCTCGTTTTCTCTCATCCGTTTATAAACGAATGCGACCTTTCGAACGAGACGTGCAGATCGATATGGCCAGACGTCATTGTATCGATTATCGCTGATGCTCCATCTCTTCCCAGCGCTCAGCCTCGGAGGAGGTCGCCAGCGCCCCTGAATTCCTGAGCTCGTCCGAGACGTCGATCATGAAAGAGGCGAGCTCGCCCGAGGGCAAACGGAACAGGTAGTGCCAGACCCAGGGGCCGGACCCCTTCCGGTACTGGAGGGGCGGGAGGAAGACCGGGGTGTCCGAGCGCAGGACGGCCGCCCCCCTCTCCCGCAGCTCGCGGTCGGCGAGATCGGGGTAGATCTCGTATACGCTCCTGCCGACGATCTCGTCTTTCGTGACCGCGAGGATCTCTTCGGCCGCCCGGTTGAGGTCCTTGAAGACGAAGTCGTCGCCCTCGCGGATCGTCTCGTAGACGATCATGCCGTTCGCAGCGTTCTCGAAGAACGAACGGTACCGCGTCTCCCTGAAGGTCAGGTCTTTGCGCTCGCGACGGTCCCTCGTGATGTCCTTGAAGAGGATGGCGAACTCGCCCGGCGGGCCGCCCCCGTCGCGGCGCAGGGGGGTGAAGACCACGTCGAAGTAGGCCACGCCTGCCTTCGTGCTCGGGATCTGCTCCTGTTTCATGCGGTCGAAGTCGCAGGCGAGTTCGAGCTCGGCCGCGATCCCCTTCGCGATCAGTCCCTCCAGCGTCCCCGGCGAGCAGGCAAGGCTGAAGATGCTCGAGGCGCTCAGCTGCTCGAAGGTCCGCAGCCCGAATAAGCGGAGCGAGGCGCGGTTCGCATTGAGGATGGTCCCGTCGGCGTCGAAGATCACGATCCCGCTCGGGACCGTCTCAAAGAGGGTGGCAAACTTCCGCTCCGAGTTCCTCAGGGCGGTCTCCGCCTTCTTCAGGGGCGTGAGATCCCGGAGGCTGACCATGATGCCGGGCCGGCCGGCAGGAGAGACGATCGGCGCGAAGTCGACGAGGTAAATCCGGTTCGTTTGCTCGTCGATCAGCTGTATCTCGTCGAGGTACGTCTCCGATCGGCGTACCCGCTCGATGTTCCGCCGGACCGAGGGCTCGGAGAAGACGGGGAGGTCGAGGTCGAAGAGCGGGGCGCCGACCAGGTTTCGGCCCGGATGGATGCCGAGCGTGGCGACGAAGCTCGCGTTCACCATGCTGATCTCCAGGTCGGCGTCCAGGATCACGAGCGCGTTCGGGAGGCGGTCGATGACCTCGGGCAGGGGCAGGCGCCGGGTTCTCCGGTAGAGCTTCTTCTGGCCGAACCGCTCCATGCTCACGTCGCCGCTTGAGGCCAGGAGCTCGAGGTACTTCGCGGCGGAGATGCGGGTGATGCCGAGCTCGCGCGCGACGGCCGTCACAGTCAGGCCCGTGGCTGAATGCGCGTCGAGCAGGGCCGTGATCCGGCCGAATTGCTCCCGGTACTCATGCATGGCGATCCTTCATCCGGCAGTGTCCCTCCAGAACTGTGCTTTGAAGAACCATGTTCCTGTCGGGCCGGTGAACCGTAAAGGAGAGTGGGGACGCGGGGGCTGGAGAGGAGGTGGCCACCCGCTCTCCGGCCCGTGCACGGCGGCGCGTTCAGTACGCGGTCCAGCCGGAGTCCGCCACCAGGGTCGCCCCGTTCACGAAGCTCGAGTCGTCCGAGGCCAGGAAGAGGGCCACCCTGGCGATCTCGTCCGCCTCGCCCATCCGCGGGTTGGTGGCCATGCCGGCTCCGCAGAGCGCCCCGCCCTCGGGGTCGAACTGCAGGCCCTGGGTGATCTCGGTGTTGACACCGCCGGGTGCGATGATGTTCGACCGGATGCCCTTCCTGGCGTACATGTGCCCAACGTTCTTGGCCAGGCCGATCACGCCGTGCTTCGAGGCCGTGTACGCTGCCCCGGCACGGCACCCGTGGAGTCCGCCGATCGAGGCGACCGTGACGAAGACGCCCCTTCCCTGCTCGAGGAAGTGCGGGATGGCGGCCCGCATCATCCGCATCGGCCCCGTCAGGTTCACGTCGAGGATCGAGTTCCAGAGCTGGTCGTCCACATCGCCGACCGGGGCCATCCGGTCCATCAGCCCTGCATTGTTGACGACAATATCGAGGCGGCCGTACTTCTCGATGGCCGTGTTGACCGCGTTCCTGACGTCCTCCTCCTTTGCGACGTCGCCGGAGAGGGCGAGGACCTTGCCGCCTTCGCGGGCCACCTCGTCGATGAAGGACAGCAGTTTCTCTCTCCTCCTCGCGATGGCGATGACGGTCGCGCCCTCCTGCGTGAAGAGTCTCGTGATGGCGGCACCCATGCCGGAGCTCGCTCCGGTCACGATGGCAACTTTGTTGTCGAGTTTTCCCATGATGGTTCCTCTGGGGTGTGTCGACTCGCACTCATACCGCGGCCCCGGCAGGGCTGGCCCCTGTCATGGCCCCCGCGTCGAATGCCGTCGAACTGGCACATCGTCCGGATCCTGGGTCCGATAGGAGTCCGAGTGGTCTTCCCGTCGGTCCTGGACCAGATTCCGACAGTCAATAAGACAAGGGTATAGTGTCATTTTAACCACCAACTCCTACCATTTAGGAGGGGTTCATGGCCAAGATCAGCTGCCCACGATGTCACTGCACGAAGGTGTATCGACTGGGCACAGGAAAACGTCGCTGTTCGCAGTGCCGCTATGACTTCACACCTCACCGCCTCCCTCTTTACCTGACACGCGATCAATGGAAAGCGATCATCACCTGGTTCCTGCTCGAACAGAGTAGCCAGAAGATAGCGGATAGGACCGGGATTGACCGAAAACGAGTATTACGAGCTCTCACGTGGATACGACGGGCTCTCGTCAAGGACGTTCCCGAGGTCTTTTCCGGGACCGTTGAAGTGGATGAAACGTACGTAGGCGGCCGCTGGAAAAACAAACGGAAGTCAATCCGGGATCAGGGGACGAAACGAGGGAGAGGGACGAAGAAACAACCCGTCTTCGGCATTCTGTGCCGAAATGGAGAGGTCTGGGCAGAGATCGTCGAGAATGTTGAGGCGGAAACGCTCCAGCCGTTGATTTCCAACAAGGTGAAGACAGGATCGATTGTCTGCTCGGATATGTGGAGGGCGTATACAGGCATTGCATCGCGTGGATTTGTCCATCGGATGGTGAATCATGGAGATCGAGAGTATAGTG
>DAEF01000196.1 GCA_002495225.1 Methanoregulaceae archaeon UBA288
TCGCCTTGGCGATGTCGCCCGAGAACCGCACGCCGCCGTCGGCGCACACAGGGACGTCGGCCGGCCCGGCCACGTCCGCGACGGCCGCGATGGCGGAGATCTGCGGCACGCCGACGCCTGCCACGATCCGTGTCGTGCAGATCGATCCGGGGCCGATCCCGACCTTGATCCCGTCCACGGTTCCCACGAGGGCCTCCGCCGCCATGACCGTCGCGATGTTGCCGGCCACGACGTCGACCCCGACCGAGCCCTTGATCTCCCCGACGGCCTTGACCACGGCGAGGTTGTGGCCGTGGGCGCAGTCAACCACGAGCGCGTCCGCGCCGGCCTCGACCAGCGCCATGGCCCGGTCGTGGTCGAACGGCCCGACCGCGGCGGCTACGCGGAGGTTGCCGTCGCGGTCGCGGACCGCCCGCGGATACTGCCGCTTCTCAAGGACATCCTGCATGGTGATGATCCCTATCAGGTGTCCCTCGGGGTCCGTGACGGGCAGGCGCTCGACCTTGTTTGCATACATGGTCTCGAGCGCGTCCTCCATCGTGAACGACTCGTCTGCCGTGATCGGGGACGGGGTCATGATTGCCCGGATCGACTCTTTTCCTCGCCGGTTCACGATGGCACGGACGTCGCGGCGGCTGACGATCCCGATCACGACGTTATCGTGGTCGACAACGGGCACGCCGCCGATCCCGTGGCCGCTCATCATGGCCTCGACCTCGGAGACGGTCGTCTCGGGTCCGACCGACTGGACCTCGCGTTCGATCAGCTCCTCGGCCTGTTTGACGAGCCTGACTTCGAAACATTCCTCCTCGGTCGTCATGTTCCGGTGGATCACGCCGATCCCGCCCTCGCGGGCGATGGCGATCGCCATTGAAGCTTCGGTCACGGTGTCCATCGCAGCCGAGACGAGCGGAATGTTCAGCGCAATCCGCCGCGAGAAAAGGGAGCGGATATCCGTCTGGTCCGGCTCGACGACGGAAGCCGCCGGTTGGAGGAGGACATCGTCGAACGTCAGGGCGAGCGGCGCCTCTGCGACCTTTCGGGAGAACATGGATCACCGTATGGCCGCCATGGCCTGTCGCACGAGGTCTTCTCTCAACATCGCAGTCCTATCGCCGCCACAGACCATGCCCCGGACGCCGATGATGTCGGGATCAATCCGGCGGAGCGCGGCGAGATCGTCGAAGACAAGCGAACCCGCGAGAGCGACCGCGAGGCCGGCTTCATGGCCGGCTTCGACGAACCGGGAGAGGGCGACCTCGTCCATGAACTCGAACGTGGACCGGCCGTCCTTCTTTCCCGTATCGATCATCACGACGTCCGCGCCGGCTGCAGCGGTGAGCGGGACGACGTCGAACGGGGAGATCGTGCCGAGCCGGTCGTAATCGGAGTACGCCGCGAAAACGACCTTCCGGTCAGGGTAGTCGTCTTTGACGGCCCGAACGACGCTCTCGATGATGAGCCGCGCTTCGTCTGCGCCCGCGACCATCAGCCCGCACTTGATATAGTCCGCGCCGGCGGCCGCGGCCCCGAGAGCGGCGAGGGCGGCGCCGCCGGGGCGGTTGTCGATGTCGCCGATCGCGGCCGAAACGGGTTTCTCGGTCATCCCCTTGATACCGCGGATCACCCAGGGGAAGTTCGCGCCGAGCGACCCCTCCGCAGGCCGCTTGACGTCGATGATATCAGCGGCGAGCGCGCGCTCGGCTTCCTCGAGGCTGCTCGGGCTGACAAGTAGTTGCATAGACCAGTTATATGCGCGCCCGTTAATAGGGGTTCCGAATCCGGGGGAGCCGAAGCGAGCGTGGAAAAGCATCTCTGCTCCGAGCGCACACCCGATCAGCGCATGGAACTGATCCTTGCTGTCGACCTTATGGGCGGCCTCGTAGTCCACGGCGCCTCGGGGGCGCGCGCGACCTACCGGCCGCTCGACTGGGGCCTCGCTCCGTCCGCCGAACCGTCGGCATACCTCGCTGCCCTCAGGCCCCGGCACGTCTACATCGCGGACCTCGACAGGATCATGCGGGCCGGCGACCACGGGACGGTGATCACGCGCCTCTCGCCGCGCGTCGAGACCTGCTACGTCGACGCGGGCTTCGCGTCGGCCGCGGAGTGCCGGGCCGCGACGGGCTTCACACCCGTCCTCGGCACGGAGACGGCGGGAAACAGCCTCGGCGACTGCCCCCGGGGCGTCCTCTCTCTCGACTGCCGCGACGGGCGCGTCCTCCCCCGCGGCGATGACCCTGCTTCTTTTTTCGAGCGGGTGCGCGACCTCGCCTTCAGAGCCCATCTTTACCTGGATATCGGCTCGGTCGGCACTGGACGGGGGCTCGACCCTGAACTGCTCGCCCGCGTCCGCTCGGCCACGGACCGTCGCCTGCTGTACGGCGGCGGCGTATCGTCGACGGCGGACCTCGACCTGCTCGCGGACGCCGGCTACGACGGCGCGATCGTCGCGACCGCGGTCCACCGCGGCGAGATTCCGCTCGGCGCGATCCGGAGGGGCGCGTGGCCCTGATCACGCTCGAGGGGATCGACGGGACGGGCAAGTCCACGCTCGTCCGACTCCTCGAGGATCGGCTCGGAGACCTCGACCCGGTCTTCACGCGCGAGCCGACGACGGCGTGGACCGGCCAGGCCGTCCGGCGCGGGATCGCGGAGGAGGTCGACCCCATCG
>DAEF01000056.1 GCA_002495225.1 Methanoregulaceae archaeon UBA288
GGACCGGTTCTTCTCGACCACCCTTTTGCTCACGGCCCCGCCGTACGCCGGGACGGTCGCGACCGTCTTCGCCCCCGGGACCGGCCGGGCCGCGGTCGGGGACGGGAACGCCCCGGGCGAGCGCGAGCGCGAGCGGCAGTCCGTGCTCCGCGGCCAGGGGACCCGGTCGTACAGGCCCTTCCGGACGGGCGACGACCCGGCCCTCGTGGACTGGAAGCTCTCGGCCAAGTTCGGCCGGTACTTCGTGCGCGAGCCGACGGGCCGGGCCAGCGGCGCCCCGTTCGTCGTGGTCGACCTCCCGCCGGCCGACGCCCCGGGCGCCGGGGCCGTCCTCTCGGGGGCCGGGGACGCAATCGAGGCCGCCGTGCGCGAGTTCGGCGCCTGCTCCCTCCTCGTGGTCGCCGGGAGCGAGGTCGTCCTCTTCCGCGACCGCGAGCCCGACCTCGCGGCCCTGGTGCGGCCGCTCTCGTACCGCACGGGCGAGCCCGCTGACCCCCTCTACCGGGTCCGCGACCCGTCCGCGCTCCGGCAGCGGCAGCGGTCGGCCGAGGGGTCGGCCGCGGTTCCCGCGCGCCGGCTCGCGGCCGCGCTCCGGGCGAACCTGGCCGGGGCCGCCCGGACCCCGTTCGAGCAGGAGGTGGACCGCGCCCTGGGCTCCTCCGAGGAGCGGGACGTCGTGGTCTACTCGGCCGGCACGGGCGACGCGAGCCACCTCGCCCTGATCGGCGCCGCCGTGCGCCGCCGCGGCCGGCACCTCCGCGTGCTCCTGCCCCGGCCCGATTCGGCCGCGGTCGCCAGGCTCGCCCCGTACGGCGTGGTGGAGGCGCTCTGATGGACGCGGCCCGGCTCGCGCCCGTCGCCGCCGTCGTCGCCGGCGCGGCCGCCGTCTGGCTCGTCCCGGGCCTCGACCCGCTCCTCGGCCTGCTCGTCGCCCTGCTCGGCGGCGCGGTCGCCTGGGCGCACTGGACCGGCGACCGCGGGCCGTACCTCGTCCTCTGCCTGGCCGAGGCGTTCGCCGTCGGCCTCGCCTCGGCCGCGCCCCTGCTCGGCGTCCTGGCCCAGCCCCTCGTGGCCGCGCTCGTCCTCGGGACCGGGGACCGGGGCGCCCTCGTCCTGGGCGGGGCCGCGGCCACGCTCGCGGCGGCCGCGGTCTTCCTCTTCCGGAACACCCTGGTCCCGCTCCTCGCCCTCGTCGCGGTCGGAGCCGTGCTCGTGCTCGGTCTCGCCGGCCTCGAGGCCTGGCTGCGGGGCCGCTTCTCGGGAGCTTTGTCATGACCGACCACGACAGCACGTTTCTCGGCGGCGCCGCCCTCCTCGGCGCGGCCGCCGTCCTCCTCCTCGTCGCGGCCCTGACCGGGCGCGGCGACATGACCAGCGCGACCCTCGTCCTGGTCGGCTTCGGCTCCTTCGTCGGGGGCGTCGTGATGCTGACCCAGTACCGCGGCGAGCCGGTGACGCCCTGGGTCGCCGGGCTCGCCTCGGTCGGCGGCGTCGTCGACCTGGGCCGGGTCGCGGCCGACCTCGGGCTCCAGGGCAACGCCCACCTCGTCCCGACGGCGAGCGGGGTCGTCCAGGTCGTGCCCGTCGGCGCCGCCCCGCCCACGCTCCCGGACGACGACTACTCGTTCGTCGACGAAACCCACGGCGGCGGCCTCAGGCTCGTGCCCACGGGCGCCCCCCTCTACGAGCGGCTGGTCGAAAAGAACGGCCTGGCCGTGCCCGACACGCTCGAGGGGGTCTGCGCAGCGATAAAAGAAGTCGGCGAGGTCGCGCTCGGGATCGCCGACCGGGTCGAGGCCGTCCCCGAGGGCGAGGGGCTCGTGGTCGTGCTCGAGGGCTACCGGCTCTACGACGGGTGCCGGGCCGTCCGCGCGGCCTCGCCCAAGGTCTGCACCATGATCGGCTGCCCCGTCTGCAGCTGCTTCGGCGTCATGGTCGCGGCCGGCCTCGGCCGGACCTGCGTCCTCGAACACGCCGGGGGAGACGACCGGGCCCGGTCCGTCCGGCTCGTCCTCCGTCTTTTACCCTAGCGGACCCGGACCCAGAGGTGCAGGTCGCGCTCGCTCGCGTCGATCCGGGCCTGTCCCGCGACGCTCTCGGCCGGCACGGTCTCGTTGAAGAGCAAAAACTCGAGCTTGGTGTAGCCCGCGTCGGGGACCGTGAAGTTCACGCGCTGCTCGTGGGTCTGGTTGTGGGGGAGGGTCAACCTGTACGAGTCGAGCAGGACCGTCCGGTCGATCGATGACGTATTCGTGGCCGGGTCGAAGGTCTGGTTGAACGCGTGCGTCTCGACCGTGTAGGTGACATCGCGGTACTCGTGGTTCGAGACCCCGACCGTCACCCACTGCGGCGTCCCCGCGCCGAACGCGGTCGGGTAGTCCGCCGCCATTCCGTTCGCGCCGAGGATGTAGAACTCCGAGAAGTGCTCGCCCTCCTTCGGGACGAAGATCACGAACGCGGTCGTGGCCGCGGCCGCGACGATGGAGAGGACGAGGAGGATCGAGAGGTTCCGGTCGAGCCGCGACTGGCCGGGCGCGAAGAGCTCGGCCCGGATCCCGTCCAGGGCTTCGCGGGCCGGGACCGTGAGCCGGTCTTCGGGGGGGAGGGCGAGCCGGCGGACGACGGCGATTACGGCCATCGCGACCACGAAGAGCGAGATCGCGGCCAGCACCGGGTCGAGCCGGATGCCCCAGGGCGTGTAGTTCAGCACCAGCCCGAGCAGGGGCACCACCGCGATCGAGAGGCCGAACGAGAGCGCGACCCGCTCGAGCCAGTCCAGGTCGTCGTCCCGCGGGAAGAGGGCCGCGATCAGCACGTACCCGGGGACGAAGAGGACGAGGGGCAAACCGAAGACGACGCGGAGCGGGGTCTGGTTGACCACCGGGAGGTAGACCGAGAGGAGCGTGAGCACGGTCCAGGCGACGGCGGCCGCGACGTCGGCCGGCGGCCGGACGAATTCGGCGAAGTCCCGGGCGAGGCGGCCGGTGGGCGGTGAGGTCATGGTCTGTTGATCAGAATGGGCACCGAAGCTATATGAGCCCGATCCAGGGGGCAGGGCCGGGCTCGGCGGTGGCGGCCGGGCGTCACTCCCGCGGGCCCGGGGCCGGGGGGCCTGCCGGGAGAGAAGAGGTGGGACGGGTGCTTCCGGCCAGCCGGACGGCGAGGCGGTACGCGGCGTACGCGGCGAGCAGAAGGACGGCTCCCCCGACCAGGTTGTCCCAGGGGTTCGTCCAGCCGGGGAGCCCGGAGGACCGCCGGAGCAGGGCGTTCGCGATCAAAAAGAGACCGAAGCCCGCGAGGAGCGGCACGCCCACGAGCGCGGCCGCGCGGAGGGCCCGGCCGTACCGGGCCACGATCGCCATCGTCCCGGCCGGCCAGAGGACGGGCATGAGCAGGACCAGGAGCGCCGCGCCCGAGACCCATTCGAACGGGTTGGTGATCTCCTGGATGAACGCGCGGAGGAACCAGCCCTCGACGTCGCTGCGTGATGCCGGGCCGAGGAGCGGAAAGAGCCAGTTTTGCGGGCTCGTCCACATCAGGTCCAGGGCCTGGTGCGAGGCCACGCCCACGCCGACGGCGAGAAGGGCCGGCCGGCCGTACCGGCGGTAGACGACCGCCCCGGCCAGGACGAGCACGAGCAGGAAGAGGAGGGTGTGGAGGAAGATCCGGCCCGAGCCGAGGGTGTCGCCGAAGACGTAGATCCCGAGCGGCTTGTCCACCAGGTCCGGCAATAGCGCGCCGAGCATGCACGGCACGACCACGGCCCGGGTGCCGAGCCAGTCCGCCAGGAGGTAGCCGATCAGGAGACCCGCCAGGAGGTGAAAAAGGATGAACATCTTCGGCGCGGCACCGGGCGGCTCAGGCGCGGTGCGTGACCGCGGGAAGGTCCGTCCGGTCGTCGAACTGCTCCCGGTGCCCGTCGGGGAACGTCAGGGTGGTGACCGCGGGCGAGAAGTCCGGGGAGACGAACCGCCCGAACCAGTAGCGGTCGAGGGACGGGCCGAAGACCCTGAAGTCGACCGCGGGCGTCGTGTAGACGGTCCCGTCCCGTCCGTGCGCGACCGTCGCGAACTTCGGGACGACGAACCGGGCGCCGTCCGGGCCGACCTCGCGGACGCGGACCTTCCGGCCCGCCACCGCGCCGAGGGCCTTCTCGAGCGCCGGGCCCGGGGCCGCGATCGCCGCGTAGACCCCGAACCGCTCGAGCAGGTTCAGGTCGTAGGTCATCACGACCTCGGCCGCGCCGCTCGGGGTGATGGTCACGTCGAGCGTCGTCGCCTCGAACGCCAGGGCCCCGGGGACGACCAGGAGTGCGGCCAGCACGGCCGCGAAGAGGAGGAGCCAGCGCATACAGCCCTCCATATCTCGGGAAGGGGGGAAAAAGGTGCCGATCGTCCGAAGACGTTTCAACAGGTATATCATCCGGGCGTGCCATCCAATCCCCATGGACCGCTCCCGGAAGGACGCCGTCTCGCCGATCGTCGGGGTCGCGGTCCTGGTCGCGGTCACGGTGCTCCTGGCCGCGATCATCCTCGCCCTGCTCTCCTGGCTCCCGCACCTCTGCGACCCGTTCCCGCGGGCCGTGTTCCGGGTCGTCGCGGTCCACGACTACGGCGAGGGGGGATCCCCGCTCAACTACGACAGCCGCCTGGTTCTCAGGAACTTCGGGCCGACCCTCCCGAACCGCCCGCTCACGGCCGCGTTCTACGCCGACGGCGTCCACGTCGACTGCTGTCTGGAGACCTTCCACGGCGAGGACGTCGTGCCCAGTCACCACTTCGGCATCGAGCGGGTCCAGGGCCTGGGCTGCCGGGGCGAGACCTGGGAGCAGGGGGCGTCCGTCCTGATCGACTTCACCGACCGGACCTTCATGCCCGGAGAGACCGTCCGGGTCGACGTCATCGACACGCGCTCGAACTGCGTCATCTCGAGCCACTCCTTCGCCCGCAGCGCAGTCCCCGCGCTATGAGCCGGGCCGCGCGGACGGGCTCGGGCACCCGGCCGTCCAGGGTGAACGCGTCCACGAGCGCCGCGGCGTCGGCAGGGTCGAGGCCGAACGAACGGAGCCAGACCGTCGCCCCCGTCGAGAGCGCGACCTCTGTCCGCTCGCCGAGGCGGCGGTAGGCCGCGAGCCGGGCCGCATCCCCGGGGAAGTGGCGGGCGATCGCGTCCTCGAGCCCCGGCGAGGCCTCGTACGTGACCGAGACCACGCCGCACCCGGTCTCGTCTGCGACCGCGGCTCCGTCGATCACGTTGAACCAGGCGACAACCGCGCCCGAGAGCATGACCAGCCGGACGTCCGGCCGCCCGACGGACTGGACCAGCCGGACCACGGCCTCGGTCGCGTCGTTCCCGCCGACCGTTACCTCGTCCGTGCCGAAGCCGTCGATCCTGAGGTCGCGCCGCATCACCACCCCGGCGAGATGCGAGATCGCCCCCTCGTCGTGGCGGCCGCGGTAGCTCTCGGCGATCCCGAGCATGCGCAGACCGGGCTTTCCGGCGTGCATCAAAGCACTTATGACGCTCTCGCCGGTACTATAAAGGGATGACGATCGACCGGGACGCCGTCACGGTCCTGATCCCGACGCTCAACGAGGCGCCGACGATCCAGGGGCTGGTCCGGGAATTCTCGGCGCTGGGGTACAGGCGCGTCCTCGTGGTCGACGGGGGGAGCACGGACGGCACGGCCGCGCTCGCAGGGGAGGCCGGCGCCGAGGTGCTGGTCCAGCACGGCCGGGGCAAGGGGAACGCCGTGATCGAGGCCTTCCGGGCCGTGGAGACGCCGTACGTCCTGATGCTCGACGGCGACGGAACCTATGCGCCCGCCGACGCGGACCGGATGCTGGCGCCGCTCGGCGAGGGCGTCGACCAGGTGATCGGCGACCGGCTCGAGCACGCCGAGAAGGGCTCGATCTCGCGGCTCAACCGCGTGGGCAACTACCTGTTGAACCGGCTCTTCCGGCTCGCCCACGGCCGGTACCTCGCGGACATCCTCTCGGGGTACAGGGCGTTCACGAAGGCCTCGGTCGACCAGATGAACCTCGCCGAGCAGGGGTTCGGGATCGAGACCGAGCTCGCGGCCGAGGCCGTCAGGAACGGCCACGCGGTCGGCGTGGTCCCGATCTCGTACGATCGCCGGGCCGGCACGGCCACGAAGCTCAACCCGCTCCGCGATGGGTACCGGATCGCCGTGACCATCTACCGGCTCGCCCGGATGAACAACCCCCTCTTCTACTTCGGGCTGATCGGCGTCACCCTCGCCGTCGCCGGCCTGCTGGTCGGGGCGTTCGTGCTCTGGGAGTGGCTGGGCGGGATCGAACGCCTCCCCCTGACCATCCTGACCGTGCTGCTGATCGTCGCCGGGATACAGATCTTCGTCTTCGGCCTGATCGGCGACATGATCCTCTCGTTCCACCGCGAGACCCTGGCCGAGATCGAGGCCCTGAAGCGACTGCAGGAGCGGGCCAAGTGACGCCGTCGATCTCGGTCGTGGTGCCGTCCTACAACGAGGAGGCGGGGATCGAACGCTGCCTCGCCTCGCTCGCGGACCAGACTGTCCCGCGGAGCGAGTACGAGGTCATCGTCGTCGACGGGGGTTCGACGGACCGGACGCGCGAGCTCGCGGCCCCGTACGCGGACACGGTCTTCGTCCAGTCGAGCCCGAAGGTCGGCGGCGCCCGGAACGACGGGGTGCTCGCGGCCCGGGCCCCGCTGGTCGCGACCACGGACGCGGACTGTGTCCTGCCGCGCGACTGGGTCGAGCGGGCCCGGGACGGGCTCCTCCGGGAGGGCGTGGTCCTGGTCTACGGCACGGTCGAGCCGATCGAGGCCACCCTGAAGAACCGGCTCTCGCTCGGTCTCGCCAACCGGGCCTCGGCCCTCGGCTACCGGACGGGCCGGCTCTACTACACGCTCGGGTGCAACACCGCCTTCCGGAGGGACGCGTTCCTCCGGGCCGGGATGTACCGGACGATCGACGCCGGCGACGACCTCGAGATCGCCCGCCGGATGGTCCGCGAGGGAAGGATCCTCTTCGACCCCGAGCTCCGGGTCGGCTTCTCCATGCGCCGGTACGAGCAGTTCGGCACCCTCCGGTCGCTCTACCAGTGGCTCTACATCGTCCGGAAGGGCGGGGAGTCGCAGAAGTACACCTATTCCCGCCGCGAGTACCGGTAGGGTGTAGGATCTCATAATTACTT
>DAEF01000010.1 GCA_002495225.1 Methanoregulaceae archaeon UBA288
TGTAGCCGCAGACCGTGCAGCGCCAGCGCGTCATGGATCGCGGTGAGGTTCCGTGGCTATTTATGCCTGTTCGTCTACCGCGAGACCATCTGCTGCATCAGATTCATGATCCCGGGCTTCCCGCCACGGCGCCGCCCCGCGATCATGGCCTCCATCCCCCCCTCGCCGAACATCTCGGCGTTGAGCCGGTCCGCGACCTCGTCGTAGATCCGCCGGTACGCGACGCAGTGGGGGTCGACGCCCGCCACCTCGCCGCCGGTCGGGGCCAGCGCGTTGTACGGGCAGCCCCCGCGGCAGTACCGGATGTGCCGGCAGTCCCTGCAGTGCTCGTCCACGTACTCTCGGAACGCGGCGAGGCGCCGCCACGCCTCCGTCGATTCGAGCTCGGCCTGCGTGGGCGCGTCGCGGACGTTTCCCATCCGCCACTCGTCCATGCCGACGAAACGGTAGCACGGGTAGATCCCGCCGTCGGGGCCGACCGCGTACGTCGATCCCAGGCAGTCGGCGAAGGTGCAGACCGTGCCGCGCCGGACGAGGACCCCCTTGACGATGTCGTCGATGTTCATGACCCGGAGGCTCCCGAGGTGGGCGAGGTACTGGTCGAGCAGGTAGACCAGGAGCTCGCCGTACTCCTCGGGGGCGAGCGCATACGCGTCGGGCCGGCTATCGCGAAGAGACGGGAGGGCCGGGTGGAGTTTCATCACGTACCCGTTCTCGAGGAAGAACCGGACGATCGCGTCCTTCTCCTTCACCGAGCCGGCCGTGAAGGTGCAGATAACGCTGACCGGGATCTCGTGGCGGGCCGCGACCTCCATCCCGGCGCGCGTCCGCTCGAAGTAGCCCGTCCCGCGCTGGGAATCGTTCAGCTCGGGCGGGCCATCGAGGCTCGTACCTATCGGGACGTTGTGGGCCGCGAGCACGGTTGCGAGCCGGTCGTCGAGGAGCCAGAGGTTCGACTGCATCGCGAACGCGACCGTGCGGGACGCGAGCCCCTCCTCGATCATGGGGAGCGCGGCCTCGTAGAACTCCGGCCCGGCCAGCAGGGGTTCGCCGCCGTGGAACGTGACCGTCACCGGGCTGTCGTTGAGCGCCGCGATCCAGGCCGTCGCCGCCCGGACCGTCTCGAGGTCCATCATCGGCCCCTGGTGCTCGCTCGACCAGCAGTACGCGCACTTCGCCGGGCAGCGGAGCGTCGGGATGAGCATGAGGTGGAATGGGGTCTTCATGATGATCGTTTACCGGTGGTAGCAGTCCGTCAACCGCGATCGCGCCGGGGAGATCCTTCCCTGCGCGATGTTCCCGACTGCTATCCTATATTCACCCTTCTCATTATTTTATAGAGTCGATCCACCCGGTCGCGGATGCATGACCCTCCAGAAGAACGGGGGAGGCGTCCCCTTCAGGGATCCTTCGAATACCGCCAGGGCCCGGCAGCGGGGTCAGATGACGGATGCAAACCTGATCGTGAACGATCGGGAACTCCCCGGGCCACCGGCGTCGAGCGCGCCGCCGGCCCGCTCGCAGAGCCCGTAGAGGAACCTGCGGGGCTTTCCGTCACAGGCGGAGGGAGCGGCGCAGCACGCCCCGGAGATGGCGGCGACGGCTCGCTCGCCGTCTCTTCCGGCACGGACGGCGATGGCCCGCGCCCCGGTCCCGACAAGGTCCTCGATCAGGTAGGTGACGAGGTCGAGGACCCGGCCCCCGTCGGCCAGGACGGGCAGCTGTTCGGTCCCGAGGTCGAGGTCGACCGCGACGTCGCCCAGGAGCGGCGGCATGCCGATACGGGAGAGAAGCATCCGCCCGAAGGCCTCGTCGTCGTCCGCAGAGTCCAGGAGATCCTCGTCGGTGCAGGACCGGAGGGTATGGCCCGCAATGCAGGTCTGGAGGAGGTCCCGGAGATCGTGCATGGCGGTGTCGCGGGCCGGGTCGAATCCCCTGAGCATGGTCGTGTAGTCGTCGAGCAGCCGCTCCGCACGTCGGACGAGCGCCGGGTCGATGATCCGCGCCAGTTCGTCATGGTTGAACGAGCGCTGGAGTTTGTTGATCACCTGCCCGCCCTTGAGCGCGAGGGTCATCGGGACATGCCCGCCGGCATGGTACTCCCGGCTGAACGCGTCGAAGGTTTCGAGCAGGTCGTCGATGACGTCGCCGCGGATCAGCGCGTGGAGCGCGGCGGCGGTTTCGGACTCGCCGAGCTCGTCCATCACGTGGGAGACGTAGTAGAGCCGCCCGGTCATCACGGTGAAGAGCTCGTTCACCTGCTCCATGCAGTCCTCGGCATAGGCGGCGGTCCGGCTGGCGCGCTCCGGGTCGAGTTCTGCAATGCCCGCCAGGAGCCCTGCGTCTCTCTCGACGGCGTCGAGCATCCCGAGGCCCTCGTCAACCGGGAGCATCCGTCCGTGCCCGGGGCAGACGGCCTCGATACCGCCCCGGGAGAGGAGCGCCCGCACCCCGGCGAGGGAGCGGACCAGCGCCTCCCGGTTCCATCCGGAGATGCCGGCGATGCCCGGGCTTGCAGCGAAGAGGAGGTCGCCGGTGAAGAGGAGACCCCCGATCCGGATGCAGCAGCTGTCCGGGCTGTGGCCGGGCGTGTGGTAGACCTCGAGTGGGGGGCCGCTCCCGATGACGAGCTGCTCGTGCGAAAGGCCCGTCTCCGGCGGTCTCCGCACGATTGTAAGGGCTGCACCGCATGCATACCTGTGCGTGACCGGTTCACCGCCCCCGTCGCCGTCCGCCGCGGCGAGGAGATGCAGGTCGATCCGCAGCGGGGCGATCTCGAGGCCCAGCAGCGCCGCCTGCGTCAGCCGACGATCGGCGGACTCGAGCGCTTCGACCCCGCACTCCTGGGCCGCGATCACCGCGGTTGCCGGGTCTGCAAGGAGCGGGACGGAGAGGATGCCCAGGTAGTGGTCGACGTGAGCATGGGTCAGCACCACGACGAGCGGCTTGGTCGACGCTCCGCTGCTCTCGAGGATGATCGAGGCGAGGAATGCCGCCTGCTCCGGAAGACCGCCGGGGTCGACGATGATGACCGCGTCCGAAGTCCGGACGAGGTACGAGTTCGACGAGAGCGTGTCGATCTTCCGTATGAACGGGTAGATCAGGGCATCCCTGCAGCCGGGCACCGGCTGCCATTGCTGTGGGAGCAGCGGTCCGCTACCACCCGGCAAGCGCCTCGCCCTCGGTCTGGTAGATGGAGAAGATCGAGGTGAAGCCCGTGAGCGTGATGACCTTCAGCACGTCCGCGGAGAGGCAGCAGAGCCCGAACCGGTCTCCCGGATCCCTCAGTCGCTTTGCCGTCGCCAGGAGCACGCGCAGGCCGCCGCTGCTGATGTACGAAACACCGGAGAGGTCGAGGAGAACCTTTCTCGTGCCGCTCTCGATCGAGCGGTTGATCGCCTGTTCCAGTGCCGGTGCGGAGACGGTGTCGATCCTGCCGGCGATGGACAGGACGGCCCCATCCCCGCGTGCTGCGGTCGTAATCTCCAATCTTCTCTCCTCCCGTGACCTCTCTCGTCTCCGGGGAACTAATCAGTATCGGTTCCATTCTCGGGCAACCCCGCTCCTCGCGGCCGGGCCGTCGTCGGGACGCCCTTCGACAGGTCCGGGGGCACGGGCAGGTCGACAGCGACGGAGACGCATCACCACGGTATTATGTGAGGCAGTGAGCTATTCCTACATGGGCACTCATGGCCGGCACGATCCTCACCTCGCTGGTCCTTCTTCTCCAGCTGACCTGCGTCATCGCCGTGGTCGCCTATCTCCTCACCCGGCGTCGCTTCTTCCTCGAGGTGCTGGAAGGCCATCCCGCGGCGAGGACCCGGCTCATTCTCATCGGGGTCTTCGGGGCGCTGTCGATCTACGGGACCGTGGGCGGGGTCGAGTTCATGGGGGGGATCATCAATGTCCGCGATCTGGGCCCGATGGTCGGGGGGCTGGTCGGCGGCCCGGTGGTCGGGGTCGGGGCAGGCCTGATCGGCGCCCTCTATCGCGCCGGGCTGGGCGGATTCTCCGTCGTGCCCTGTGTGCTCGCCACGATCATCGCCGGGCTCCTGGGGGGGCTGGTCTGGCGTGCCTACGGGCGGAGGTTTCCCCCCACTGTCGTCGCCGTCTCCTTTGCCGTCCTGATGGAGGGGCTGCACATGCTCCTGGTCCTCGCCCTCGCCCGGCCGTTCGAGGAGGCGTTCGCGCTGGTGAATTCGGTCGCCCTGCCGGTGATCCTTGCCAACGCTGCCGGGGTCTGTATCTTCGCGGTATTCATCCACACTCTCGAGAACGAATGCAGGGTGCAGGCGGAGCGGGACGGCCTGATCCGTGAGATGGAGCGGAAGAACACCGAGCTGGCGATCGCGGCCGAGATCCAGCAGAGTTTCCTCCCCGACACGCTCCCCCAGGTCGCGCCCTTCGAGATCGCCGCACGGAGCATCATGGCCAGGGAGGTCGGCGGCGACTTCTTCGACGCGATTCCCTTCGAGGTGATGCACATGGGGCCGGATCGGCTCGGCATCTTCATCGCCGACGTCTCGGGCAAGGGGATCCCGGCCGCCCTCTTCATGGCGCTCTCGCGTATCGTCGTCCGGGTCAATGCCATCTGGCATCAGCAGCAGCCGGCAGAGGCGATCCGCGATGCGAACGCCATCATCACCGCGGACTCGACGTCGGGCATGTTCGTCACGCTCTTCTACGGCGTCCTCGACGCGAGAGACCGTTCGCTCACCTACGTGAACGCCGGCCACAACCCGCCCCTCGTCTGCGCTCCGGACGGCTCCTTCTCGGAGCTCCCGACGACCGGCATGGCGATCGGCGCCGTCCCGGACGCGGCGTACGGCGCCGACACGGCCGTCCTGGGGCCGGGCAACGTGCTGGTGCTCTATACGGACGGGATCACCGAGGCCGAGAACGCCGCGCAGGAAATGTTCGGGGAGGGCCGGCTGCGCGAGGCGATCGCCGGGGTGCGCACGCTCCCGGCCGAAGCGATGGTCGCCGCGATCCTCGAGGCCGTCCGGGCGTTCTCGGGCTCTGCTCCCCAGTCGGATGACATCACGCTGATGGTCATCAGGAGCGTTTGAGATGGACCGCTCAGCCGCGCTCGTCATCCCGGCGGACCTCGCCGGTATCGAGCGGGTCACCACCGCCCTCGACGCCGCGATGCGGGCCTGCGGGTTCCCCGACGGGCCGATCCGCGATCTGCAGCTCGCGGTCGAGGAGGCGATCGCCAATGCGATCGTCCACGGCTACCGCGGTGCGCCGGGCGACGTGGCAGTCGCCATTCGCGCCACCCGCGAAGCGGTGGAGGTCCGGATCGAGGACCGCGCTCCCGCGTTCGACCCGCTCTCGCTCCCGGCGCCGGACCGTGAGGCGAGCCTCGACGAGCGGCCGATCGGCGGTCTCGGGGTCTTCCTGATTCGGCAGGTGGTGGACGAGGCCGTCTACCGGTACGCCGACGGCCGGAACATCCTGGTCCTCGTCAAACGACGATCGACCTGATCGGGTCCCGGGCCTGGCGCCGAACGGAGTGGGCCTCGCCTCGCCGGGCGTCGCCACTCTCGGGCAGGGAGCCAGTGCGGAGGAGGAGGGTTTCGTTCCCGGCAAGGCAACCGGGTTCATTAAACCTCATGCTTCAATAAACCGAATCACCGATAGTTGATGGATGACCCGGGCTCCACCCGGCGCCGGGCATCACCCTCTCCATCGGCCTCCGGGACTGTCGCATCGGCGGCCCCCCCCGTTTTTCTCCGCGGCCGTCAGGTCCGGCCGATCCGCTCCTTCGCGAAGTCGCGCTCGAGCAGGATGTACGGGGCCCGGCGCATGCCGAGCCGCTCGTACGCGGCCTGCGCCGTCGCGTTCCCGGCCTCGACATAGAGCCGCAGGCCGGTCACGTCCGGTCTGGTTTCGGCCATCGCCTCGATCGTCCGGTAGAGCCGGGCGAAGATCCCCTGTCGGCGGCAGTTGGGCCTGACGTACACCGACTGGACCCACCAGAAGTCCCCGCTCCGCCAGTCGGACCACTCGTACGTCACCATGCACTGGCCGACGACGGCCCCGTCCCCATCCACCGCCACGAGGTAGAAACCCCGGCCCGGCTCCTCCAGGATCGCCCGGACGCCGGAGAGGGCCGTCTCGGGGCTGATCTCCCACTCCTCGGTCTCGAGCGCGATCGCCCGGTTGTTCGCCGCGATCGCCCCGGCGTCGGCCGGGACGGCCGCCCGGATCGTGATCTCCATGGTACGCACTCGACGCCGGCCCAGAAAAACCGGCGTGGACAGCGGGGGGAGGCGCCGCCCCGTGCGACCGATCCGAGGCCACCCAGCAGAACCGCGCGGTTTTTCTACCCGGCGGGCTGAGTATATGACTGGTATCATGGTCGCGTCTCCTCCCGCCGCACCACAATCGCCCGATGCCGATGCGGGGCCCACGGAACGGGGTCGGCGGCGCTCGTTCTACCTCTTCGCCCTGCTCTTTTTCGTGATCGTGGCCGTTGTCATCGCCATGCTCGCCGCGGGGCTCATGTCCGGCGGGGGAGGGCGGCAGTTCGAGCTCGCGATCACCCCCTCGGGTGGAGAGATCGGCCCGGACGAACGGATGGACGTGGAGGTCCGCATCACGGCCATACGCGAGGGGCTCATGTTCTTCGAGCACGATCTGCCCGTGACCCTCCGGGCCGAGGACGTGCCCAACGGCATCTACGTGACCTTCAACCCCGCAACGGGCCTGCCCGACCCGGTTTTCACGTCGCGCATGCTCGTCGCCCACGCCGGTGCGCCGCCGGGCGCGTACTCGTTCACCGTCCTCGCGACCGGGGCCGACGGCCGGAGCCTCTCCCTCCCGTTCCGGCTCCAGGTCACCGAGGGTGCGCCGACGACCCCGGTATCCCGATAACCCTTTCTCGTCAGCCGACGGAATCACGGGCATATGAGGACCAGCGGCATCCCCGAACGCCCCCGGGTCGGGCTGGGCGGCGAGGGCGTGCTCAGGACCACCGGCCGCGAAGCCGGCGCGACGGCCGTGATCGTCGAGGCGCTCGAGCGCGGTATCCGCTACTTCGACTCGGCCCGGGCCTACGCGGACAGCGAGCTGTACCACGGCAGGGTCTGGGGCGAACGGCCGGCCCGCCGGGACGGGATCTTTCTGACGAGCAAGTCGGCGAGCCGGTCGTACGCGGGGGCCATTGCGGACCTGAAACTGACCCTCGCCCGGATGCAGACCGACTACCTGGACCTCTGGCAGGTCCACGACATCCGGACGCGGCCCGAACTCCGCGAGATCGAGGGGCCGAACGGGGCGCTCCAGGCCTTCCTCGAGGCGAAGGAGGCCGGGCTCGTCAGGCAGATCGGGGTCACGGGCCACCACGACCCGGCCGTGCTCGTCGAGGCCGTCGAGCGCTGGCCCGTCGACACGGTGCTTTTGCCCGTCAACCCGGTCGAGGCCGTGCTCGGGGGCTTCGTCGACCGCGTCCTTGAGACGGCCGAGGCAGCGGGCGTCGCGCCGATCGGGATGAAGGTGCTCGGCCGCGGACACTACGTCGCGCCCGACGGCGGGATCACGGCGGAGATCCTGATCCGGTACGCCCTCACCTTCACCCTCCGCATGGCGATCGTCGGCTGCGACACTACGACCGAGGTGGCGGTCCTGCTCCGGGCCGCCGCGGCCGGCCCCCTCGATCCGGCCGAGGCCGACGCCCTGGTCGAGGCCTTCCGGCCCGCGGCCCGGCGGCTCGCCTACTACCGCGGGGTGTTCTGACGGACGCCGCCGGCGGGGTGGACCTCCATCCTGTCTACGCCGGTGCCGGGTCGCGGCGCATGGGCGAGACCCCGCAGCCCATCATCTCGCCGAAGCAGAACGCGAGCCGCTCGCGGATCGTCGGCGGCAGCCGTGCCTCGGGGACCGGCACCCAGCCGAACGACCCGTAGAACCCGATCAGCGGGATGGTCGAGTGGAGCCAGAGCGTCTCCGAGCCGAACTCGTCGAGCACGACCTGGACGAGCCGGTGGGCGAGCCCCTCGCCCCGGTGGGTCTCCGAGACGAAGACGCCGTCGACCTCGAGCCCGTCGGGGTGGCGCCGGACGCGCGTGGTCCCGACGAGGCTCCCGTCCGAGAACGCCCCGAAGACACGGTCGATCGCCCGGTCGGTCTGCTGGCCCCGGTACTGCTCCCAGAGCCTGTCCACGTGCGAAAACTCCTCCTGCCCGAGTTCCCGAATCGTGATCTCCATGGCTGGATCGACGGCGGGGTGCGGGATAAAGCCGCCGGTCCACCGTGACAATCTTTTTTGCGGGGGCAGTCCGATATCCGCTCATGTCTGTTGGGGAGTGGCGTCGATCCCCGATACGCCCGGCCATCGTGGCGGGGTCGGCCGTCCTGACCCTGCTCACCAACCTTGCCGGCCTTCTCGCAGGGGTCACGGTCGTATTCCCGCACCTCCTCTACGTGCCGATCGCGCTGGCCTGCTACTGGTACCCCCGCCGCGGTATCGTGATCGCGATCGGCATCGCGGCCGCCTACGCCGTCATGGCCCTCGCCTACACGCCCACCGAGTGGATCTCGGTCCTGGCCCGGGCAATCACCCTGGTCACGATCGGAGCCCTGATTGCGTACCTCTCACGCCGGCTCGCGGCCGAGGAGGCACGCTACCGCGGGCTCTTCGACCACTCGGTCGCAGGGATTCTGGTCGTGGACGCCGACGGCGTGGTCCGGGACACGAACCCGCGGGCGGCCGCACTCACCGGCCGTGGAACGGGCGAGCTGGCGGGGACCCCCCTCGCGGCGATCTCGGACGACCCCGGGGCCGCGACAGAGTTCCTGTCGGCGGCCGCCCGCGGACCGGTCGAGCGCGCCGAGCTCGACCTGATCCACGCCGAGCGCCGCCCGGTCCACGCCCTGGCCTCGGGTGCCCCGCTCGGCAACGGCCTGACGCTCGTGACCCTCGCGGACGTCACCGAGGAGCGCATGGCCCGGGCGGCACTCGAGGCCGCGAACCAGACCATGTCGAGCGTCGCCATGATCCTGGATCGCGACCTGACCGGGGACGTCGCGGCCCTGGACGCCATCCTTGAACGGGGCCGGGAGACGGTCGACGACCCCGAGACGCTCGCGCTCCTCCATCGGATCGGCGAAGGGGTGGCGGCGGTCGCTCGCCGCATCGAGATCTCGCGCCAGTTCAGGGTGCTCGGGACCCGGCCGTCGGCCTGGCAACCGGTCCAGGCCGCGATCGAGGAGGCCGGGGCCCGCCTCGACCCGGGCCCGGTCGCGGTCCACCCCTGGACCGCGCGGCTCGAGATCTACGCTGACCCCGCCCTCCCCGTCGCACTCTATCACCTCCTGCACAACGCGACCCGTCCAGAGACCGGGGCGACGGCAGTCGTGATCACGTACCGGTACGGCCCCGGCGGCTGCCAGATCATCGTCGAGGATAACGGCCACGGGATCCCCACTGGGGAGCGGGGGACCCTCTTCTTGCCGGCGGCCGGCCGGTACGGCCGCGGGCTCTATCTCGCCCGGGAGATCCTGGGGATCACCGGCATCGAGATCACCGAGGAGGGCACGGGTTCGGGGGCCAGGTTCGTGCTCTCCGTGCCGGCCGAGGGGTGCCGCGTCCCATGACCTGGATGCGCGTGCTCGTCCCGACCGATCTCTCCGCCGAGAGCGAGCGCGCGGCCGACGCCTGCCTCGACCTCCCGGGCCGCCCGGTCCTGCTGCTGGTCCACGTCGGCGATCCATCCCCGGTACTCGAGGCCGAGGCCGACCGGCTCCGTGCTCTCGGTGCCACGGTCGAGGTCCGGACCGTCGCCCGCGGCGAGCGGACGGTCGCGAACGCCCTCATCGATACGGCCAGGGACGAGACGGCAGACCTCGTCGTCATCGGGGCACGGGGGCGCGGGCGGGCCCTGGACCGGCTCCTGGGATCGGTCTCCGAGGCCGTGCTCCGGGGCGCGGAGATCGACGTGCTCCTTGTCCGCGGACGCTGCGGGAGCCCGCTCTTTGCCCGGGTGCTCGTGCCGACCGACCTCTCGCCCCCCTCGGTCGAGGCCGCCGAACGACTCTCGGCCACGGGTGCGGTCGGCGAGGGGATACTGCTCCACGTCGGCCCCGATCCTGACGGACTCGCGGCGATCGCGGCCGGTCTCGGCTGGCGGGCGCTGAACCGCACGGGCCCGGTCGTCGCCGGGGTGATCGGGACCGCGCTCGAGGAGGGGGCGACGGCGATCGCCCTCTGCCGCGTCGGCGGCGCGGACGCGGTCGCGGGCATCCCGCTCGGCCCCGTCGCGGAGGGCGTGGCGCTCGCGGCTCCCTGCCCGGTCCTGCTCGCGTACCCCCGCGCGTTCCTCACGCTCGCGGTCCGGGAGCTCGGTTCGGCCGAGTTCCCCCTCGCCGACGAGGTCTGGCGCGACTACCACGAGACCCGCGGGGACCCGGCCGTCGACCGGGTCTTCGCCCTCCTCGTGGACGACACCGTCGGCGCACTCGCCCGGTGCCGGCGTCACCAGGACGGCTACGAGGTCGATGCCGTCTTCACGCCTCCCCCGCTCCGGGGCCGGGGATACGCCCGCCGGGTCGTGGCCGGCCTGGTCGAGGCCTGCCACAATGAGGACCTCTTCATGTACGCGGTCGCGGGGCTCGAGCCGTTCTACGCCGCCTTCGGTTTCGTGCCGATCCCCGAGGCCGATCTCCCGCCGACGGTCCGCGAACGGTACACCTGGGCCGCCGGGGATATGGAAGCGGCCGAGGTCACGCCCATGCGCCGGCCCGCCGGCTGGTACGGGAGGAGCGGTTGACCGGACCCGCGGTCTCATCAGGTCGCGGGTCCAACGCCTGTGACGATGGCCGACGTCAGCTACGTCCTCCCCGACACCCTCTCCGGCGAGCCCGCCGAGCGGGAGGCCTTCGCCCGCCGCTGCGGCTGCGACCTCGTGGAGGTCGCCCCCGGCGCCGCGCCGCCGCCGGCCATGCCCTGGGCGCTCAGGGCGGCCTCGACCGACGAGGACGGCCGGGACCGGCCGCGCTGGCACGACCGGGCCTGGACCGCCGCGTTCGTGGCCGCGGTCCTCGGGGCCGGCGATCCCGCCCTGGCCGCCGTCGTGATCGAGCCCGGGGACGAGTGGAGCCGGCCCGCCGACCTGGTCCGGGCGATCGCCGCGGTCCGCGACGGCCTCCACGCCCGGTTCGGCGGGGCCCCGGCCGTCCTGGTGGCCAACCGCGCCGGGCAGTCCCTTTCCGACGGCGCCACGCTCGCCGGGTTCTGGGACCACCTCTGCCGCCGCGCCCCGGCGCTCGCACCCCACGCCGGCATCGCCCTCGACACGCCCGAGTTCTACGCCGCGACGAGAACGCGCATGACGGCCGAGCTCGCGCTCGTCCCGCCCGACGCGCTCCGCTACGTCCGGCTCCACACGCGGGGGGGGAGGCCTGACCTCAACGACCCGCTTCCCTGGCGGGCCGTCTTCGGCCTGGTCCGCCGGGCATCCGGGCCGGTCCTGCTCGCGCCGGCCGTGAACGATTCCACAGCGCTCGAGCCGGCCATCCTCTTCTGCATGGTCTCGCTCCAGGGTCGGGCCTTCACCTGAACGAGCCGCACCGTTTCGGATCCTTTTTCCCGGCCTGCGCAGAATCATCACGTATGCTTCTGGACCCGCGGCAAACCGAGGCCGTGGAGACGGACGGCATCCAGCTGATCCAGGCCGGCCCGGGGTCGGGCAAGACCCGCGTCATCATCGAGAAGATCGCCCGCCTTCTCGAGGAAGGTGTCGATCCCGACGCGATCCTCGCGCTCACCTACTCGGAGAAGGCGGCGCAGGAGATGGTTGATCGATGCGCCGAACGGACCGGCAGGACCGGGATAGCAGTCCATACCTTCCACTCCTTCTGCCTCCAGGTCATCCGCGATCATGTCCTCGAGTCCGGCATCGCCACGACCGCGGGGGTCATCTCGAAGCCGAACCAGCTCGCCTGGGGCCTCCGGAACATCGACGCCTTCGGGCTCACGACGATCGCCGTCGGCAACAACGCGGCCGCCGTGATCGAGGCAGTCCTCGAGGGGATCAGCGCGTTCCGCGATGAGGCCATCGGGTCCGACGAGCTCGCCCGGTACCTCGAGGAGGCGCCCGACGACGAGCCCGCCGGGCGGCTCCGCGACCTCCTCGCGGTCTACCGTGCGTACGAGCAGTACAAGCGGGCCGAGCATCTGATCGACTACCCGGACATGGTCCACGAGGCCGTCCGGCTGCTCGAGCGGAAGCCGGGGATCCGCGACGAGTACCGCCGGCAGTACTCCCACGTCCTGGTCGACGAGTTCCAGGACACGAACTGGGTCCAGCTCCGCCTGATCAAGCTTCTGGCCGGCGACCACCTCTGCGTCGTCGGCGACGACGACCAGACCATCTACCGGTTCCGCGGCGCGTACCTCACCAACCTCGACGACGTCAAGCGGACCTGGCCGGACTGCCGCGAGACCCTCCTCGACCGCAACTACCGCTCCACCTCGACCATCCTCGCCCTCGCCCTTCGGCTTATGCAGTCCGCGCCGAACCGGACGCCGAAAGCGATCACGACCGCGAACCCCGGGGGCGAGCCCGTCGTCCTCGCCCGCTGCGCGAACGAGGAGGCCCAGGTCGCGTTCGTCCGCGACGAGATCGCCGCCCTGCTCGAGACCGGGTTCCTGCCCCGGCGGGAATCGGTACCGCGGCGGTTCCGCCACGGGGACATCGCGGTCCTCTGCCGAAAAAGGGAGCAGGGCATGGCTCTCGCGCAGGCCCTCGCCCAGCACAAAATCCCCTGCACCTATCGCGGTGAGGTCGACCTCTTCCGCCTCCCCGAGACGCGGGGCGTCCTGGCCTGGCTCCGGGCCGTAAACAACCCCTGTGCGGCCGGCGCCTCCCTGCACCGGCTCATGCGGGCCGCCGGGATCCCCGAGCCCGCGGTCCAGCACCTGCATGCGGGGGCCCGGCGGTACGCGGACCCCGCCCTCGAGGACGACGGTGTCTGGGCGGCCATGCTCAGGGCGGCCGCCCTCGTGCCGAACGAGGCCCCGCTCGTTGCCGAACTCGTCGGAGCCCTCGGGCGGCTCATCGCGGAGAAGGAGACGACGCCCCTGCCCGCGCTCGTCCACACGGTCCTCGTCCGCGGCGCCGGGCTGTACCGGCGCGCCCTCGGCAGGGGCGACACCCGGTCCGTGGCCGCGCTCAACGCCTTCTACCGGATCGCGGTCGAGTACGCCGCGGCCACGCGCGAGGCCGGGCTTTCGGACTTTCTCGAGCACCTCCAGGTCCTGGCCGGATTCCCGGTCGAGGTGGAGACCGGGTCGGGCGAGGACACTGTCCAGGTGATGACCGTGCACAAGTCCAAGGGGACCGAGTTCCCGGCCGTCTTCGTCGTCGACCTCTCGTCCGGGCACTTCCCGCTCAGTTACCAGGAGAAGCGGTTCGCGGTCCCGGCCGAGCTCGCACGAAGCCTCCGGAGGGATGACGACGAGCGGGCCCTCTTTCTCCAGGAGGAGCGGCGGCTCCTCTACGTCGCGATGACCCGTGCCGAGGAGCGGCTGTACCTGACCCGGGTCGTGCGGCACGGGCGGAACCGGAACGAGACCAGGCCGTCGGTCTTTCTCCGGGAACTCGGGGTCGACGAGAACCCGCTGGTCCGGGCCGTCGAGGTGGACGCCCCCGTCGCCGCCGGCCCCGTCGCGGGCGAGCCCCGGGACACGCTCGAGGCGCTCCGCGAGGCCGGGATCGAACAACTCGCCCGCGCCGCGGCGGAATCCCGGCACACGGCCGCGTTCGCCCACCTGGTCGCGCTCGAGCGGCTCCGGATCGCGGCCGGGGGCGGCAACGCGTCGGCCTTCGACCCGGCCTCGTTCCTGGCCGGCGCCTGGCCGATGGCGGAGGTCGCGCTCCCCAACTCCGCGCGCCGTCCCCCCGACATCCCGGAGGGGTTCGCCTTCTCCGCCTCGTCCCTCGGGTGCTACGCCGACTGTCCCCTGCGGTTCAAGTTCGAGCACCTGCACGGCGTCCCGGCTTCGCCGGGGACCCGGGCCGGCCTCGGCTCCTCGGTGCACGCGGCGATCGAGGCGCTCTCGAAGGACCTCCTCCGGGGGGTCGAGCGGGACCGAAACGAGGCCGTCGCGGTCCTGGAGGGGTGCTGGCAGTCGTCGGCGTACGCCTCGGAGCGGCACGCGGCCGAGGACTGGCAGATGGCCGTTGCCCTCCTCGACACCTACCTTGCCTGGCAGGCTGCGAACCGGAACGAGATCGTCGACGTGGAACGGCGGTTCTCGTTTCCGTACGAAAACCGGCCGGTCCGGGGGTCGATCGACCGCATCGAGCGGCGACCCGACGGCCGGCTGGTCGTGGTCGACTTCAAGACGGGCGCCCTCTGGTCCGCCCCCACGATCGGGACCGTGCAGACCGAGGTCCAGCTGAACCTCTACGCCCTCGCGGTCGCCGAGGAGTTCGGCGCGTTCCCGGCCGAGGCAGCGTACCTCTACCTGCGCGAGCCGCGCTATATCCCGTATCGTCCGACCGGTCCGTCCATGGGGGCGTTCCTGGAACGTCTCACTGGACTCGTGAACGGCGTGCTCGCGGCCGAGTTCCCGGCCCGGCCGTCGCGTGCATCGTGCCGCTCGTGCGCCTACCGCGAGCTCTGCGCGGACGAGACGGCGTAACCGCCCCGCCCCGTCTCGTGGCCATGGGCCCGCGTCACCTCGAGCACGCGCGGAACACCCTGCCCGGGAGTGGTGCCGGTCGAGCCGGCGGATGGTCGATTTCGCGCCTGAGGCACTCGGCGCGACAGGCCAGGAGACCCCGGTCGACAGTCCGGTAAGAGCCGGCGCAGAGAGGCCCCGTCTCCCCCCTGGGAGCGACCGACGGGGTGGCGCACCCATAGCCGCGCTGAACATGAGAATGGTGTCGACAGCCAGGGGGTCACGGGCCGATGCCCGACGGCCCGGAACGTGATCCGTTCCTCGGTTTTAATCCTCCCGCACGCGACCGCGGCGTCCAGGAACGGACCGAGGTTCATGGCCTTCAGCACGGTCGAAAGGTCGTGGAGCACGACCGTGGCGGGTTCGACCCGGACGTCCTGGAGCCCGGCCCCGCGGAGGTGCCGGCCGAGCTTCCGGTCGGTCCACCCGTGGGGGAAGCCGGCGGCGCACTGGTCTGCGAGGCGGCGGACCACGTCCGGGTCGCTCGGGTCGAGGGCAAGGGTGCCCCAGTCGGGTTCGACCGCGAGCACATGCCCGCCCGGGCCGACCCGTTCGGCAAACGGCAGGCGTCGAACCCGAGCCCCGAGCCGGCGTCGAGCACGCGCATGCCCGGTGCGAGCCCGAGGGTCTCGAGGCTCCGGGCCTTCAATGCCTGCACCCAGGAGAGGTCGTTGACGTCCCGGAGGTAGGCGACCAGCTCGTCGGCCGAACCCGAGCCGTCGACGTCACCGAACCCGCCGGAGATCTCCGTCATCCCGTACCGGTCGTTTTCGGAGCGGGAAAAGGTTCGGCTCAGTCCCTGTCGGGGGCCGTCTTCCAGTGGAAGTACGGTGTCCCACCGACATGCCGGCACTCGATCCGTTTCTCGCCGCAGAACTGGGGGGCGAGGACGACAAGGTCTGCGATGAACCGGTCGAGGTGGAGCCGGCGGTCGAACTCGGGGCCGATCAGGGCGGCCTCGATCTCGTGAAGGGCGAAAGCCTCGTCCGGGTGGGCACGGAGGAACGCCTCGACCTGGTTCTGACCGGCCTCGCCGCGCTCGAACTCGTCGGATGTGATGGGCAGGGTGACCACTCCGGCATCCCTTGCCCCGGGGACGCCTTCATGGTTTCGGTTCACTCGTCCCAGCCGGCGGCAGGGTCACTGCCGGGTGGGACGAGCTGGCCCGCGAACTGCCGCTCGCCCGCGCCGATCACAACCATCACGGGCAGTGTACAGTTCTTCTGAGCCCCCTCTCCGGCGACGGTGCCGCCGGGCGGGGCGCGGGGAGTGCCGAGGTCGACGCGGTACCGCTCCTCCCCGATCCAGAGGACGAGTCCCTGGGGGTCGGGGGTGAACCGTTCGATCATCAGCTCGACGACCAGGTGCGGCCCGCCCTCAGAGAGCTCGGACGGCTCCTCGGCAAACGCGACCGAGGCATAACCCTCGAACGGCTTCCCGTCGACCTCGAGGTCGGCGATCATGCCCCCGGGGGTGAGCGTGAACGTCACGGGGATCATGAATAGAGGCTCGACACGGGCGGTGTTAAGGGTTGGGGGAGAAAAGCGGCCGGTCAGCCGCACTCGCCGGACGGGCAGGCGTCGCTGTCGCCGCCGCGCGCCCGCTCGAGCACGTACCGCAGCCCCTGCACGTCGCGGACGGTCATGTTGCTCACGATCAGCCGGTGCACGAGGTCGTCGAACGGCACGTCCTCGAGGAGGCGGCCGACCGCGGCCTCGAGGAACGGCTCGCTGAGCGCTTCAACGCCGGCGAAATCGAGCTCGACCTCGTGGCCGGCCGCGAGCGCGGGGCGTATCAGGTCGCAGAGCCTCCGGCCGTCGTCCGCGCCGCCCTCGCCGAAGACCTCGGCCACCCTGACGACGGTCAGGGGCTCGTTCCCGGGCTCCATGACAGTTCCTCTACACCGCTCATGCATATATCCCCTTCACGCCCGTGACGCCTCCGCCACCGTGTACCGGCCCGTGTCGCGGGCCGCGACGCGGTCACGCTGGAACGCCACGATCGCGGCAAAGCGCGGGTCATCAGCGCCGCCGAGCTCGTCGAGCAGGGCGGCCGCGCGCTCGAACTCGCCGGCCCGGCGGGCGACGTCGACCATCACGAGTGTCTCGGCCTCCGGGTTATCGATGTAGTGCTCGCCCCGCCGCCGGACCTCGTCGAGCAGGTCGAGGGTGCGGCGCCGCGCCCGCACCGCATCCTCTTCCGCGCCGGCGTCGTCGGCGGCCCAGGCCGCCCAGAGGGAGGTCTCGGTCGCCTCGACCCACCGATCCGCGTGCTCGAGCAGGGTCGATGCGCAGAGGAGCCGGACCACGAGCTCGGGGTTCGGCTTCTCGCGGAGGGCCCGGTAACCATCCGATGCCATCACCTCCGCGGCCCCTTCCGTCGGCTCCTCGAGGGAGAGCCCGCAGTACCCGCAGTGCGGGCACTCCTGGACCCAGTGCTGGATTGTCTCGCGCTGATCGGGCGGCGGGCGGAGGTCGAGGTCCGCCGACCCCTCCCGCCCCGCATCGGCCACGAAACCCTGGACCGAGGTCTTTCCGCAGACCGCACACCGCTTCTCTTCTGTTGCGATCGTCGCCATCACCACCAGATGGCGGGCCGTGCGGATGAACCTGACGGCGCCCGGCACCGATTCTCTCTTGAAAAAAAGGTCAGAATCCCGGGTCCAGTGGACCCGGGCAGTTGCCGTCCGGCCTCTTTGTGTCCCTACTCGGTGGTCTTCCCGTCGAAGTGCTCTTCCTGCTCGTCGGCCTCTTTCTTGGTCTTCCGCACGACCCCGTCCTGGTGTTCGGGCGGCGAGTAGATCGTGTAGAGCTTGAGGTCCGCGTCCTTCGAGGTGTTGACCACGTTGTGGCGCGCGCCCGACGGCACGATCACGCCGCTTCCGTCCTTCACCGGGTTCTTGACTCCGTCGATGACGACCTCCCCCTCGCCCTCCTCGAACCGGAAGAACTGGTCGACGTCGTCGTGGACCTCCTCGCCGATCTCCTCGCCGGGCTTCAGGTTCATCAGCACGAGCTGGCAGTACTTCCCGGTGTAGAGCACCCGGCGGTAGTCCGTGTTCGTCGTCGTCGCGGTCTCGATATCTGTTACGAATCCCTTCTTCATGATATCACGTCCTTCGTGTCGGTAGTCGATCCCTCGTGGGATGACCGGATCACCGATGTGGTGGCGGATCCATTTCTGCCTGTCGATCGGGGCAGCTTCGACGACCGGCCTCTCAGACCCGGGTGGAAAAAAAGGAGCCGGGGCCGTTCTCTTGGGAACGGCCCGCGGACAGCAGTCAGTCGGCGGCCTCGACCCGCTCCATCGGGATGCCGAGTGCGCCTGCCACGCCCGCTCCGTAGGCCGGGTCGGCCTTCAGGCAGTTGCAGATGTGCCGGACCTTGATGAACTCCGGCGCGTCGCCCATCGCGCGGGCCGTGTTCTCGCAGAGGACCCGCTGCTGGGCAGGGCTCATCAGCCGGAAGAGCTTGCCCGGCTGGGTGTAATAGTCCGAGTCGTCCGCGCGGAAGTCCCAGGAGTCGGCCGCGCCCGAGAGTTCCAGCGGGGGGTCGCGGTACTCCGGCTGCTCCTGCCACTCGCCGTAGCTGTTCGGCTCGTACGCGATGGTCGAGCCGTAGTTGCCGTCCACCCGCATCTGACCGTCCCGGTGCGACGGGTGGGCCGGCGCGTTCTTCGGGCGGTTGACCGGGATCTGGTGGTGGTTGATGCCCAGCCGGTAGCGCTGCGCGTCGCCGTACGCGAAGAGGCGGCCCTGGAGCATCCTGTCGGGCGAGAACCCGATCCCGGGCACCACCGCCGCCGGGTTGAACGCCGCCTGCTCGACGTCCTGGAAGTAGTTCTCAGGGTTCTGGTTCAGCTCGAGCACGCCGACCTCGTGGAGGGGAAAGTCGCCCTTGTACCAGACCTTGGTGAGATCGAACGGGTTGTAGGGCATGGCCTTCGCCTGCTCCTCGGTCATCACCTGGATGTACATCGTCCAGCGGGGAAACTCGCCCCGGTCGATCGCCTCGAGCAGGTCGCGCTGGTTGCTCTCGCGGTCCTTCGCGACGACCGCCTCGGCCTCCTCGTCGGTCAGGTTCTCGATCCCCTGCTGGGTGTGGAGGTGGAACTTGACCCAGACCCGCTCGTTCGCGGCGTTGATCATGCTGAACGTGTGGCTCCCGAACCCGTGCATATGGCGGTACGAGCGCGGGATCCCGCGGTCGCTCATGGTGATGGTCACCTGGTGGAGGGCCTCAGGGAGGGACGTCCAGAAGTCCCAGTTGTTCTTCGAGCTCCGCATGTTCGTGCGGGGGTCGCGCTTGACCGCGCGGTTGAGGTCCGGGAACTTGTGCGGGTCGCGGAAGAAGAAGACGGGGGTGTTGTTGCCCACCAGGTCCCAGTTTCCCTCCTCGGTGTAGAACTTCATGGCGAAGCCGCGGATGTCCCGCTCCGCGTCGGCAGCACCGCGCTCGCCCGCGACGGTCGAGAAGCGGACGAAGGCGTCGGTCTTCTTTCCGATCGCGGAGAAGATCTTCGCCTTCGTGTACCGCGTGATGTCGTGGGTGACGGTGAATGTCCCGAACGCGCCCGATCCCTTGGCGTGCATGCGCCGCTCGGGGATCACCTCGCGGTCGAAGTGGGCGAGTTTCTCCTGGTACCAGACGTCCTGCAGCAGCATGGGGCCACGCGGCCCGGCCGTGAGGGCGTTCTGGTTGTCCGCCACCGGCGCGCCGGCGGCCGTGGTCAGCTTCTTCTTCTCCATTTCGATCTCCTCTGGAGCCCACGCCCCGGAGCGGGCCGATCCGAGCTCGTGCTTGAGGTATTGTTTTCTCCGGGGCTTTCAACACTTGCCCCAATCTTCAAATAGTCCTCGATGCCCCCGGTCCAGCAGTCTTATGGCCGCTCCGGGCCACACCTCCGGTATGGATGGAGCTCTGCGGGAATCGGTCGAGGCCCACTGCCGGCGGCTCGAGGTCCCGCTCGTCGGGTTCGCGCCGGCGAGCCGCTGGGACGAGCCCCGTTTCGAGCCGTGGGTGCCCGAGCCGTTCCGGCCGGCGGCCGTGATGCCCGGGACGCGGACCGTGATAGTGATCGGCCTCCCGGTCTTCCTGCCCGTGGTCGGGTCCGCGCCCTCGATCTGGTACCACGAGCTCTACCGGACGACGAACGAGCTCCTCGACCAGCACGCGTACCGGATCGCGGCGGCCCTGAATGCGGCCGGTCACCCGTCCGTGCCGGTGCCGCGGGACGGGTACGGCTCGATCCGGGTGCTGCTGGAGAAGCCGGTCGCGTTCTTCTCCCACCGGCACGCGGCGTACCTCGCCGGGCTCGGCTCGTTCGGGGTCAACAATGTCATCCTCACCCGTGCGTACGGGCCGAGGGTCCGGTTCGCGTCGGTCCTGACGGCGGCCGAGCTCCCGCCGGACCCCTTGCTCGAAGAGGACCTCTGCACCCGGTGCATGCTCTGCGTGGAGGAGTGCCCGGTTGGGGCCCTCGAGCCCGGCGACTACCCCGGCTCCCTGACCGACAAGCGGGCCTGCGCCGGGCGCGCCGCGGAGCTCGTCGGCCGGCACGTCTCGCCGTGTGGCCGCTGCATCGCGGTCTGCCCGGTCGGCGAGGACCGGCGGCTCTTCGGCGACGGGGACGGCGACGCGGCCCGATCCGCACGGGCGCACGTCCGGTCGTACGGCGGGGGCTGAACGCACACCCGACGGAACCGTGCGGTTCAGTGGATTTTGAGCCGCTGCCCGTTCATCATCGGGTGGACCCCGTTGTTCAGGGTGTAGCCCAGCTGGCTCGCGAACCGGGCGTAGGCCGACGCCATGGTCAGGTTCCCGTGTGCGGGGACGATATGCTGCGGCTGGAGCATCTGCATGAAGTCGTAGTGGTCCTCCCGGTACGCGTGGCCGCTCACGTGCAGGTCCGGGAAGATCCGGGCGCCGGCCGCGCTGAGGAGCTGCTCGATCCGGGCCCGGTTCGCGTGGTTCATCGGGTTCGGGATCACCTTCGCCGAGAAGAGCACCTTGTCCCCCTTGGCGAGCTGGTACGGGGTGTCGCCGTGCGCGAGGCGGGTGAGCATGGCGCCCGGCTCGCCCTGGTGGCCCGTGACGATCGGCAGGAACTGCTCCTTCCCGTCCTTCATCATGCGGCGCATCATCCGGTCGATCACCCGCCGGTTGCCGAAGACGCTGGTCGTCTTGGGAAACGAGACGAACTTCATCTGCTCGGCGGTCACGCCGTACTTCTCCATCGAGCGGCCGAGGAGCACGGGCTTCCTCCCGATCGCGGCGGCGCAGTCCGCGATCACCTTCACGCGGGAGATGTGCGACGAGAAGGCCGAGACGATGATCGCGTGCTTATCGTCCTCGAGGCTGGTGATGACGTCCCGCACAAGGCCCCCGGCGATCCGCTCGCTCGGGCACCGCCCCGTGTGCTGGATGTACGGGCTCTCGACGATCACGGCGAGCACCCCCTCCCTGCCGAGCTTTCGGAACCGGGCAAAGTCCGGGGGCGCGCCGATGACCGGCGTCTGGTCGAACTTGAAGTCGCAGGCGTAGACGATTGCCCCGTGGGGCGTGTGGAGCACGGGCGTCACCGTGTCGATGATCGAGTGCTGCGTGTGGACGAACTCGAGTACGAGGTGCTGGGAGATGGTGTGCCGCTGCCCGGCCCTGAGCGGCACGAGCGCGTTC
The DNA here is from genome assembly GCA_002495225.1 of Methanoregulaceae archaeon UBA288. Classification (GTDB taxonomy): domain Archaea; phylum Halobacteriota; class Methanomicrobia; order Methanomicrobiales; family Methanospirillaceae; genus UBA288. Next base: position 21,367 of record DAEF01000010.1, read on the forward strand.
TCCACGCGGAACTTTCGCTCGCCCTTGATCTGCTGGCGGATCAGCTCCGTGGCGTAGGGCGTGGCGATGATCGGCGCCTTGTACCGGTGCGCCAGCTTGGGGATGGCCCCGATGTGATCCAGGTGGCCGTGCGAGCAGACGATGGCCTTGACGCTTCCCGGGACCGACTGGAGGACGGTGTCGTCCGGGATCGCCTTGATCTGGATCAGGTCGAGCGAGTGCATGGTGTCGACCTCCGCGTCCTCGTGGAGCATCAGCTGGTCCAGGCGGAGTCCCATGTCGAAGATGACGATCTCCTTGCCGCACCGGACGGCGGTCATGTTCCGGCCGACCTCTTCGTATCCGCCTACTGCGATGATTTCTATTTCCATGATATGTCCTGGTGGTGAATGGTGACGTCTGGGCCGATGCCGGGCGCGGACTCGCTGCGCGGCTGGTCGCGAGAGACCCGCGTCCACGGTCCGCTGCCTCCCGGGGCTCGGCCCGGCGTTGTGGTCAGGCCTCGCCTGCTGCCGGCACCCCTCCCGGGCCCCCGTTGCGCCGTCGTACGCAAGGAGGTCGACGGACGGGGCCATCGGATCGATCCCGGCGTTCGCCTGGGGGCGAAGGCCGGTCTGCTGTGGCCGTCCCGGCGAGGATCTCGCCGCGGCTGTTCGAAGCCCGCTCTCGACGGAGAGCGCTAACACTCGTGAGGGCTCCGGAGAAGGTGCCGGCCCGGCGGAGGGCGGAAAGAGTATGCCGCGCTCCTGGGTGCCGACGGTTACAGTATAAAAGGATCGTCGAGCATATAAGCGTTCAGATCGGACGCGCCCGTACCCGGGGCACCGTGCTCCGCACCCTGCTCCGGCCACCGGCGGCTCCGGGAAACCCGGGGGGCGGGCGGGGCCGCGATCGGGCCCGCGGTTGGCCCCATCCCGGGCCGGTTCAGACCGAGCGTTCCCAGCCCTGGCCCATGTCCACGATCGGCCGGACCTCGGTCACCTCGAAGGTCGCGAGGGCGTGGATCATGGACGCGGCGGCCTCGCCGACGGCCTGGGTGACCTGCGCGATGTAGTCGTCGAAGGCCGGGCCCGAGCTCGTGAGATCTTTCAGCCGCAGATAGACCCGGATGCCCCTCCAGTCCATGAGCGCCGCGCCGGGCTCCATGATCATGTAGACCGCGTGCGGGTTCTCGCGGAGGTTCGCGAGCGTCCGGTTCGTCCCGGAGCCCAGGACCACCGTCTTCTCGTCGGTCATGCGCGGCGATCCGAAGACCGCGACGTCGACCGTTCCGTCCGCCCCGGCCGTGCTGAGCGTCCCGATCCGCGGGGCTTTGTTGAAGTACTCCATCAGGTGCGCCGACATCGTCTCCATCTCGTTACGGGCTCTCGCTCCCGGCAGTTTAAGGTTCTGACCGGCGGCCACTCCGGGTACGGGGGACGGGGGTTCGCACCCCCCCGCGAGACCGGGCCCTGCATCCGGCGCCGTCGACCGGTCCTGGCCGACCCCCGCTCTGCAATCTGCACCCGGGCCATGGTGAAACCGTCTCGAGCTACCCCGCTGCCCAGGACGAGCCGGGGTCCCCCGGGCCGCGCGTTCGCATGCGCTCCCTCGAAACCGTCGACGGCTCTCCTCACGCGGCCGGAAGGAACGCCTCCCCGGTCCGGCCCGCACGGTCCGTATCACCGTGGGGGATGGCGGCACCGGCCCGGTTCGTCCTGCAACGGGATCGAGTTTCTGAAAGTTAATATGGTTAATTTAACTAATTGGAATTTGCAAGGGTTTTTTCATCTCCGGGACCATTACTATTCTGAGGGCTTCAGACTGTATGATCCGCAGTAACTTCGCGTTCTGCCTGCCGGCCGGCAGATGTCGTCACCTCGCGCTGCTCGTACTCGTGGCGCTCCTTGGAGCCGCGCTCATCGTCACAGCCACCTCCGCCGCCGATGTCGGGGGTGAGACGATCCCCGGCACCAAGCACGTCCATATCCGGGTCGCAAACGAGGACGGCGCACGGTTCGACCTGTTCGGCAACGAGACCTACTATATCAAGTTCGACGGGGGCGGCCTCAACGCCCTCCATATCACGACCAACCCGCTCGAGCCCTTCGGCCAGGTGACGAAGACCGCTGCCGGCAACGGCACCTTCTATATCGCCGACTCGGGCGGGCGGGGCTTCTTCGACGACCTCGTTCTCCTCGTCGCGGTCCGCGAACCGCTCCCTGACGACTTCGCGGTCCACCTCCGCTCGAGCGGCTACACCTGGCCGCCCACGACGGAGCTCAACCGTCCGCCCGAGCTCTCGGCGCTCACCTATCACGAGCCCGGGCTCGACGAGACCTTCGACCGGAGCGACTTCCGGTACGCCCCCCAGTCCTGGAAGCCCTCGGGGACGGACAACTACCCGGTGATGGAGGGCGTGGACCCCTCCTCCGGGACCGCCTTCCGCTTCCTCTTCGTCGACCTGAACGTCGGGGCGCTCGGCCTTAACAGCGACAAGCCCGGCCTGAAGTTCAACGGCACGGCGCGGGTCGAGTACACCCTCGCGAACACCTCGTCGCCTGCCTCGTTCAACATCTACGGCTGGAACAACCAGTCCAACCAGGGCCAGGGGATCTCCTGGACCAACCGCGTCTCGGGCACGGGGAGCAACGGGTATATCGTGATGGACGGGCCGGACGCCGGGGCCGGTGCGGGGAGCTCGGAGTTCGGCGGCGCTGCCACGGCCGCCCCGGCCGGGACGGCGGAGCCCGTGCCGACGCCGACCCCCACCGTGGGCGTGATCGACCAGCTCGTCGCGGCCGTGAACGCGTTCCTGCAGTCGCTCGGCCTGGCCGGCGGCGGGCACGTGCCGGGAGAGGACTGATGGCTCCTATGGCCGGCCCCCCCGGGGTCGACGCGAGCCGCGACCTGCTCCTCCAGATACGGGACGAGGTCCGGCGGACCGTCGTGGGCCAGGGCGAGGTCGTCGACGACCTCCTCTGCGCGCTCGCCGCCGGCGGCCACGTCCTCCTCGAAGGCGTCCCCGGCATCGCCAAGACCCTCCTGATCCGGACCCTCGCGGCCACGCTCGACGCCTCGTTCGTCCGCCTCCAGTTCACGCCCGACCTGCTCCCGGCCGACATCATCGGCACGCGCATCTACCGCCAGCACGACGGCTCCTTCGCGACCATGAAGGGGCCGATCTTCCACCAGGTCGTCCTGGCCGACGAGATCAACCGCGCCCCGCCCAAGGTCCAGTCGGCCCTCCTGGAGGCGATGCAGGAGCGGCAGGTCACGATCCAGGGCGAGACCCACGCCCTGCCCGACCCGTTCTTCGTCCTCGCGACGCAGAACCCGATCGAGTCCGAGGGGACCTACTCCCTGCCCGAGGCCCAGGTGGACCGGTTCATGGTGAAACTGGTGATGACCTACCCCGCGCTCGACGAGGAGGTCGCGATCCTGGACCGGTTCGCCGAGGGCGGGGCGATCGAGCCCCGGCGGGTCGCGTCGGCCCGGTCCATCGCGGGGCTCCGCGAGGTGGTGCGGGGGGTCCGGGCCGAGCCGGCGGTCAAGCAGTACGCGGCCGCGCTCGTGGACGCCACGCGCCGGCCCGCACGCTACGGCCTGGACCTCGAGGACGCGATCGCGTACGGCGGGTCCCCGCGAGCGACCATCGGCCTCGTCCTGATGGCCAAGGCGCACGCGGTCCTGGAGGGGCGGGGGTACGTGGTCCCGCACGACCTCAAGGCCGTCGCGCCGGCCGTGCTCCGCCACCGAATCATCCGGACCATCGACGCCGAGGCGGACGGGATCTCGACCGAGAGCATGATCGCGGCGATCGCGGACCGGGTCCCGGTCCCGTGAGGGCGACGTGATAGAGGAACGGGCTGACCTGCTCCGCCGCGTCCGGCGGGTCCGCCTCGCCACGCAAATCCGCGTCCGGGGCACGATCACGGGCCAGCACCGCTCGATCTTCCGCGGGAGCGGGCTCGAGCTCGCCGACCTCCGGGAGTACCAGCCGGGCGACGATCTCCGGGCGATCGACTGGAAGGTCACGGCCCGGTGCGCCCGCCCGTACGTCCGCGAGTTCGCCGAGGACCGCGAGCAGACCTTCTACCTGGTCGTCGACCGGTCGGGCTCGACCGGCTTCGGGGCCGGACGGGCGAAGGCGGAACGGATCGCCGAGCTGGCCGCGAGCCTGCTCGTCTCGGCCATCGACGCCCGCGAGCGGGTCGGCCTCTGCCTCTTCTCGGACCGGATCGACCGGTTCGTCCCGGCCCGCGGCGGGAGGGCGCAGCTCGGCCGGATCCTGGCGGCCCTCGCCGACCCGTCCCCGGCCTCGGGCCGGACCGACCTCGCGGGCGTGCTCCACGCCCTGACCCGGCGCCTGCCCCGGCGGTGCACGGTACTCCTGCTCTCGGACCTCCTCGACGACGCCGGGTACGACGAGCCCCTCCAGCGGCTCGCCCACCGCCACGAGGTCGTCGCGGTCCGGGTCGCGGACCCCCGCGAGCGGGCCCTCCCTGACGTCGGGCTCGTCCGGGCCGAGGACGCGGAGACGGGCGAGCAGGTCTGGGTCGACACGAGCGACCCGGCCGTCCGCGCCCGGTTCGCCGAGGTGACGGCCGGAGCCGAGGCGGCGACGGACCGCGCCCTCCGACGCGCCGGCGTCCGGGCCGTTTCGTGCACGACCGACGAGCCCCTCGAGCGGGCGGCCGCGCGGCTCTTCGCGCGGGGAGGGGGCTGATGCCGGGCTTCGCCCACCCCCTCTGGCTCCTCGGCCTGTTCGCGGTCCCCCTCCTCGCCTGGCTCCGGCACCGCGCCCTTGCGAAGCGCAAGGCCGCCGCGATCGAGTTCTCGCACGTCGCGTTCCTGAAGGCCGCGACCGAGGGGAAGCGGGACCCCTGGCGGCCCCGCCTGATCGCGCTCTGCAGCCTCCTGGTCCTCTCGCTCGTCCTGGTCGGGCTCGCGGACCCCCACCTTCCCCTCGAGACCACCCGCGAGGGGGTCAGCGTGGTCCTGGTCCTGGACAACTCGGGGTCCATGGCCGCCACCGACTACGCCCCGACCCGGCTCGACGCGGCCAAGCAGTCGGCCGCCGTGCTGATCGGCGCGCTCGACGAGCGGGACTACGTCGGGGTCGTGACCTTCGAGGAGGGCGCGTCCAGCGCCGCGTACCTCTCGCCGGACCGCGAGCGGGTGATCGCGAAGGTCGCCGCCATCGAAGAGCGGACCGGCCGGACCGCGCTCGGCGACGGCCTGGCCCTCGGGATCGACATGGCCGACGCGATCCCGAACCGGAAGAAGGTCGTGGTCCTCCTCTCGGACGGCGTCTCGAACGCGGGCGTGATCGCCCCCACGGACGCGGCCCGGTTCGCGGTCGAGCACCAGGTCCAGGTCTTCACGGTCGGGCTCGGGTCGGCGAGCCCGGTCCTGATCGGGTACAGCCCGTTCGGCGTGGCCGAGTACGCGACCCTCGACGAGGCCACCCTCCAGGCGATCGCCGGGTCGACCGGCGGGCAGTACTTCCGGTCCGTGGACCCGGCGACCCTGCAGGAGATCTACGCGCGCCTCCCCTCCGCGATCGCCCGCGTCCCCGAGGAGACGAGCGTCCAGGGCCTCCTCTTCGCGCTGGCGATCCCGGTGGTCCTGCTCGAGTTCTGGCTCCGGTACGGCAGAGGGAGGGTCCTGCCATGACCTTCCGGGCCCCCGTCCTCCTCCTTCTCCTCATCCTGGCGCTGGTCGGCCCGGCCGCGGCCGGCGTGGTCCTCTCGAGCGCGGTCCAGGAGGTCGCGGTCCCGGCCCCGGAGGGGGGCGCCCTCGCCGTCGTGGTCGAGAACACCTACCCCGGCGCCGTCACGGGGACCATGGTCCGGGTCTCCACGGTCGATTCCGGCGACGGGTCCGCACCGGAGATCACGGTCCAGTCGGCCCTGCTGACCCTCCCGGCCGGCCTCCGGCAGACCCGGATCGCGCTCCCCCCCGCCCCCGCCGGGAGCACGGAGCGGGTGGACCTCCGGTTCGAGTACACGGACGCGGGCCTGGACCGCGCGGCCGTGCTGCCGGGAATCCTGGTCCGGTTCGAAAACGGGACGCCGCCGGCCCCGGCGAGCCGACCGATCACGAGCACGGACGCCCCCGGGCCGCACGTGGTCGAGACGGGCGGCGCGGTCCAGGGGCCGATCACGGTCGACGAGGCCCTGCAGCGGGCGCAGGCGACCCCGGCCTTGTCCGGCACGCCCGGCCTCGCGCCCACGGCGGCCATGACGCCGTCGCCGGCCGTGCTGCGCCAGGTCAACGAGACCCCCCTCCTCCTCGAGGCCAACCGGACGCTGACCGGGGCGGGGTTCGTCCCGGCCTCCTCCTCGGTCGTACCGGTCTCGCCGGAGACGGTCCACCTCTCGGCCGGGTACGCCCGGCCCGACGGCCGCACGGCCTCGCTCGAGGCGGTCGNNCCACCGCCGACGCCTACCTCCCCCTCCCCCTCATCGACGAGAACGCGACCGTCCGGTCGCTCCTCGCCGAGGCCGCCGTGGCGGGCATGCCCTGCACGGGCACGACGGCCAACACGACCCCGGAGAACACCACGTTCGTCTCGATCGCCTTCGCGGACCAGGAGCAGAACCGGGCCTCCATCGAGGCCGTGGTCCGGAACGGGACTCTCAGCTCGCTCGTGGTCGGCCATCCCCCGTCCCCGTTCGCGGGGCTCCTCGCGGTCGCGGCCGGGTTCGCCGTCCCCGTGGGGGCGGCCCTGCTCATCTGCGGAGCCCTGATCGCGGTCGTCGCCCGGCTCTCCCGCCGCCGCCCGGCCCCCGTGCCGGCTCCGCCGGCCCCGGAGCGCGACCGCCGCGCCGAGGCAGCGGCCCTGATCGCGGAGGCCGATGCCCGGCACGCCGCGGGCGACGACCGGGAGGCCTGCCGCCTCCTCGCGCGGGCGCACCGGGCCCTCCTCTCGTGCGAGCACGACCTTGCGATCGAGGCGACGGACCCGGAGGTGCTCGCCCACCTCGACCGGCGCGGCGTGCCCTCGACCGGGACCGCCCGGACCCTCGACCGGTGCAGCCGCATCGCGTTCGGCGGCGCGCCCGTCCCGGCGGAGGAGTACGACGCCCTGCGCGGGGCCGTCGCGCCCGGCCCGGAGGCCTGAATGACCACTGACAATTCCCAACCCCAGTTCGCCACCCTGCGTGGCAGTCGGAGCAGACCATGACGACCTATGTTGCAGTTGACGATACCGATTCGCTGAACTCGCGGGGGACCGGGCGGCTCGCCCGCGCCATCGCCGCCGCGTGTGCCGAACACTACCCGGTCCTCGGCGTGAGCCGCCACCAGCTCTTTGTCCATGACTCGATCCCGTACACCTCCCACAACTCCTGCGCCGTGATCCACCTCGCGGGGGACGACCGGTCCGCCGCGGATCACGCGGGCGCGATCGCCGAGGAGGTCATGATGGCCGACTTCATCGAGGGGAGCGACCCCGGGCTCTGCTGGGCGGTCGACGCCCAGGTCACGCCCCCCCTGGTCGCCTACGCCCAGGACGCGCAGCGGATCGTCCTGAACCAGGACCGCGCCCGGACCCTCGCCCGGAACCTGGGCATCCCCCTCAAGGGGCTCGGCGGGACCGAGGACGGAGTGATCGGCTCGCTCGCGGGCATCGGCCTCGCGTCGACGAAGTACGACGGCCGCTATCTCCTGTGCGGCACCGTCCGCGACCTGGTCGAGCCCTGCCCCGTCGCCGACCTCCTCGCGGCCGGCGTGGACGAGATCCACACCCTCGACGGCCGGCGGGTCGAGGAGGGGACGATCGAGATCCAGGGACGGAAGGGCCCGCTTGCCTGTCCGATCGGGGGCAGGGCCATCCTCTTCGTCGAAGAGGTCGACGGACGATACCTCCCTCTCAAGAGGAATTGATGGACCGGGCCCGGGCCCGCGTGCTCCTGGCGGCGGGGATGCTGCTCGTCTTCATCGGCGCGATGGTCGCCCTGCAGTGGCAGGCCGGGCAGGCCGCGCCGGGCGGAGCGAACGCCACCCCCGGCGCGGTCACGCTCGGCCCGGGCGACTTCGACTACGGCCCGCAGGCCTGGCGGCCGTACACGGAGCCGTTTTCGGTCGACCCGGAAGCCCCGGACACCCGGTGGTACCTGGTCCTCGTCCCGCTCAACGGCACGCCCGTAGGGCCGGGGCCGTTCACGGGCCTGGGCGACGCCGTGGCCGTCCACTACCGGGCCTCCTCGCTCTCGGGTACGATGGCCTTCGCCGTCTACGGGGTCGCGAGCGGGGAGCAGCGAGGCTGGACCAACCGGCCGACGGGGTACGGAGCGAGCGGTTACTTCGTCACCGCCCCCGCCCTGCCCGCCGACGACGCCGGGGACCTCCGCGCGATGCCGACGGGCGTCCCGCTCGAGGTCGCCGTCTTCCGCGGCGCGGACCTCCCGGCCGGGACAGCGACCCTCGCCTTCCTCCGGAACAACAGCGGGCTCGACGCGCTGCACCTGACCCGGGACCTGGTCGAGCGGAAGGGGCAGGTGACCCGGACGACGGCCCCGGAGGGGACGTTCTACGTCACCGCGACGGGCGGGGGCTGGCCCGAGCAGGCGTACCTCCTCGTCGCGGTCGACCGGGCGCAGCCCCTGTCGTTCCGGCTGACCCTCGAGTCCCGGGTCGTTCCCACCGGGGGTGGCTCCGGTGACTGAGCGGACGTACTTCACCCTGCAGGAGACCGCGGTCCTCTCGATCCTCGGCGGGCTGATCTTCGTGCTCGACACCCTCTTCACTCTCCCCCTCCACATCCCCGGGAGTTCCGGGATCTGGTGGGTGATCCCGGTGATCGTCGGCACGTCCATCGTCAGGCGCCCGGGCGCCGGGCTGTACATCGGCCTCATCTCGGGGCTGCTCGCCACGTTCTTCGGGACGGCCCCGCTCCACGTCTTCGACCTCTTCAAGAACCTGGCCCTCGGCGCGAGCGTCGACCTGACGATGTTCCTCTTCATGGGGCGCCTCGACCTCGTCGGCGTCGGGTTCGTCGTGGGAGCGGTGGCGAACCTGGCGAAGATGGCGGTCAATTACAGTATCCACCTCCTCTTCGGGGTCCAGGCGCAGTTCATCCTCCTGGGGATCGGCCTGGCCTCCGTGACGCACCTGGTCTTCGGTGGGCTCGGCGGGGTGCTCGCGGTCCTGCTGGTCCGGCGGCTGACAAGGGAGGGGGTGATCCGGCACGACGAGCAGCCCGCCT
>DAEF01000132.1 GCA_002495225.1 Methanoregulaceae archaeon UBA288
GTGGCAGTAACTGAGTAATCACCTTCTTTTTTTCGGCCCGGCCGCGCGTCGGCCGGGTGACGACCGGGAGCGACAGGGCGGACCGTGTCCGGACCCGCCTCGAGCACCGGCGCGAGACTGGGGGGGTCGTCCCCCCCGGCGTCCGCCATTCGGATACAAGGAAGTGACTTTTTATTGATGATCGGACATTCAGACTATGCCTCCCTTCGAATTCGGAAGACCGGATATTGAAAAGCTGAAGAGGAGACGCGATGTCGACGGGTTGATCAGAGCACTGGGGTACCGCGAGGGAGAGGGCATACGGAAGGCCGCTGTCGGGGCGCTGGGGGAGGTCGGGGACGTCCGTGCGGTCGAACCGCTGATCGTCGTCCTCAAGGGTTCCGATTTCGATCTGCGTGTCGAGGCCGCCAGGGCGCTGGCGAAGATCGGCGACCCCCGCGCCGTGGACCCGATGGTCTCCGCGCTCGACGACCGCTCGGCACCTGCGTACGTGCGCGCGTTCATCGCCAGGGCGCTGGGGGACCTCGGCGACGCCAGGGCTGTGGAGCCCCTGGTCGCCGCGCTCGGAAACCCCGATGCCGAGGTGCGCTACACGGCCGCCAGGGCGCTGGGGAAGATCGGCGACGCCAGGGCTGTGGAACCCCTGGTCGCCGCGCTCCAGGATCCCGATGTCAGCATTCGGTGGATGACCGTCTCGGCGCTGAGCGAGATGGGCGACATCAGAGCCGTGGATCCCCTGATCGCCCTGCTCGGGGGGGAAAGCTGGCACGGTCGCATGATAGCCGCAGAGGCACTGGGGAAGATCGGCGATGCCCGTGCAGTCGAACCGCTCATCGCCACCGTCCGGGACTGTCGAGGGGCATACGAGCAGGACCCCGCGCAATCCAGGTGGGTGTGCATGGCGGCCGTCACTGCGCTGGGGAAGATCGGCGACGCCAGGGCTGTGGAACCCCTGGTCGCCGCGCTCGGGGATGCTGATCAGGGCGTGCGCGGTGCAGCCGAAGATGCACTGAAGAGACTGCGCTGATCCGGAAGGTTCCGGCGAGCGGGGTCGGGCCGGGAAGGCAGGCCGTTCAGACCTTCTCGTCCATCTGCCCCTGACAGTCGAGCCGGACTTCGTTCTCCGGCGGCGCCCCATCTCCTCGGGAGGGACCCCCCCCTGCCGGCCTCGCCGCCGTTCTCCCGGGTGGCCTGCGTAGCCGGGGAGGCGAACACCTTTTAAACGGAGGTGAACATATGGCTCGGCGAGCGGCACATTCTCGGGTCCGTGTGATCCGATCGGGAGATTTGTGGTGCTCGAGGTGATGACGGTGTCCATCGAGGAGAACAAACGGATTGCGAGAAGGATATTCGAGGAAGTGTTGAACCAGGGCAACTTTTCGGTCGCCGGCGAGCTGGTGTCGGACGACTATCGGCACCATCCCGCTCCGCCGGGGCTCCCGGCCGGCGTCCAGGGCTTCCTTGCGATCATGGCGATGTACCACACCGGGATCCCCGACCTCCGGACCGTTGTCGAGGATATGATCGGAGAGGGCGATCGCGTTACGGTCCGGTTCAGCGGGACCGGCACGCACAGCGGGGATTTCATGGGGATCGTCCCGACAGGGAAGAAGATCCGGGCGACGGGCATGGCGTGGCTCCGGTTCGAGAACGGGCGGGTTGTCGAGGAATGGAGCGAGCTCAACAGCCTCGAGATGCTGATGCAGATAGGAGCGCTTCCCTGTTAGGCAGGGGAGCCGGGGAACAGCCGTCCTGTCGATGGCACCCCTTTTTCGTTCTCCGTCCGGGAGCCAGCCCAGCCGGGACATCTCTACGGGTTCGTGGCAGCGACAGACCAGGTCCTCGCATACGATCTCGTGATGGGTGCGCTCTCCGACGGGGCGTTGCCGTTCTCCGGCGTGGCCGTCGCGAACGGCCCGGCCGATGCCGCAGTCGAACCGCTCTCGTCGGGACGGGGTCAGGGTCGTTCTCAGGCCAGGGACATCAGAGGCCGATCGCGGCAAGAAGGGTCGGTGCGGCCCCGATGGTGATGAGGAGCAGGATCGCGATAGTCGTGCCGGGGGCCGCCAGCACGACCGCATCACCGGCCCCGCGTGAAGAAGCGGTTCGCAGGGAAGACCTGGAGGGCGAGCAACCCGGTCCCGATCGCCGAGAGGATCAGAAAGACAAGAAGACCCTTGTACTGGATAGATGTGATCGGCTGGAACAGGTACCGGGAAGACCGCCATGTCCACTCTCCCCCTTTCGTGGCCCCGCCGGCCGATTCCATTGTCGTGATACGGCTTTCCATGTCATTGATGGTCCCCCAACTGCCCGATGGGGGACGGGGACGGGATACACCGTGGACACAACACTCCTTTCTGCATATTCGAAATGGCGTGTAAAACTGCTATGCAAAGCGGTGACGGCCGGTTATCGATGAACAGGGTCATCGAATCCAAAGACATGCAGGCCCGCCCCGGATGATAAGGGGAGCACACTCAGGCGACGTGGCGTTGCCCCACCAGGTGGCCCGTGCGGTACGGTCCTGCCGTTTTCCGGTAGCACCTGCTCGCCGAACCGGCCGTGAGACGCTCCGGAAGGTGCCGGGGCGCGAGATAGGTCGAGAACGGGGACGCTCACACAGGACCTCGTGAAGTTCAACCCGGGCCGCTCTGCAGCGGACCCCGCTCTCCGGCGCTGCCACCTGGAGCCATGCGTCGATGACCCTGCTGGTCGCGGCGCCGCTCTTCCCGGCGGATGTGAGCGACTATCGCGGTGGGCGCGGGTGTCGGCCGGCCGGGCGAACCGTCGACGCAGGAACGGGTCGATAGTGTAATAATCCGCACACGCCATTCTCCGGTATGGACGGGGCGACCGCGCACTGGATGGAGGATGAGATTGCACGGCTCCGGGAGTTCACCGACCGGCTCTTCCCGCCGTGCTGCGACTTGGGCGGCGGCCGATGACATCTGCCATGAGCGACATGCTTCCCACCTGGGAGGAGATCGTCGAGGCGGCTCTCGACGTCCAGTGCGTTATGGCACGATATCTCAGGCAGATTAACGAGGACGATGCCGAGTGGGAGCTGCTCGGCGAGGTCTTCCCGCAGATGGTCACAATCGTCGAGCGGCTGGAGGCGTTCGGCCACGATCGCGACCCCCCGGTCTGAGGTTCGAAAAGCTGCGGTTTTTCGGAGGCCCCCACCGCGGGCGGAGGCCGCATCGGCGCGCATATCCTCGATATGAGGCAGGATGGTCATCGGAGCCGGTCGATACCACGATCCGGACCTTCGGCCTCTGCCCCCTGTTGTGACACCAACCATAGAGCGGGCCGACATCTGATTTCGCCGACAGTACCGTCCGGGATGGTGTGATGGCCGGCGCGATCGCTCGGCCGAAGGGGACGCGCTGATGCCGCGACGGGAAGCCGGCCGCCCACCGTCCCATACGCGGCCCCGGGGACCGGGTGCGGACGGCCCGGGACCGATGCGGGGACGTTCTGCTGCCCGACGTGCCGGTACCGTCAGCGCCGACGACCGGGCATGGCTCAATGACCTCCTCCGCAGGCACCCATGACCGCGGCACCCATAGACCGGGCCCGAACCCCCTCCCTCCGCCCGCCATTTCGCCCGGATCCGGCCCACAGGCACGGGATTCCCCCGGATCGCCGCCGAAACCAGCACGCGGTGCAGCTGTCGCCTGCGGACCTCGCGCGGCTTTGGAGGGGAGACGGGGTTACTGCACCACTCGACGTCGCAGCCGCCGCTCCGCCGGGGCAGAGGCCATGCCGGCGTTTCTCGAGGAGGAGCGACGGGGGATACGACCGTCCCGCCTGAACGGTCCGCGAGACCGCACCCGGACCAGCGCGATCGAACCCTGCATTAAAAAGGATGGGTATAGTGTCATTTCAACCCC
>DAEF01000173.1:0-2108 GCA_002495225.1 Methanoregulaceae archaeon UBA288
GTGGTCGTAGCTCTTGCCCGCGAGGAACTCGGCGAGCGAGAGGCGGTACCAGCCGATCTCGCCCGTGTTCGTGGTGGTGTCGTTGATGATCACCGTGTGCGGGTCCGCGTGGGCCACGCGACGGCTATCGTTCTGGCCGAGCAGGTTCATGGGGTATCCCATGTCGTTGTTGTAGAACTTGTCGAGGACCCAGCGGTCGCCGGACCGGACGGCGTCGAAGTAGACCCTGGCCCATGGGGCCCCGTCCGACTCGTAGACCTCGGAGACGACCGACCCGCGGTTCGGGTCGGAGACGTTGCCCAGGATGTCGCCGGCGACGTAGGAGTAGGGGGAGCCCGTCGATTCGCCGGGCGGTTGCTCGACCCAGTAGGCCCCGGTGGTCTTCGCCTCGGCGAGCGAGAGGCCCGTGAACTGCATGTCGCCGCCGGTGATGGTCTCGTCAGTGATGATCACCTTCACCGGGTCGACGTGGGCGACGCGGCGCGCCCGCTCATTGTCGACGAGCTGCGACTCCGTGTACTCCAGGTCCCCGTGCCAGTAGCGCGGGATCTCCCACCGTCCCGCGTGCTGCTCGACCTGGAACGTGTGGTAGTACGGCTCGGCGAGGCTCGTGGTGTCCACCGACCCGATCACGACCTGCGTGGTCTGGTTCGCGAAGTCGATCTCCAGGATGTCCCCGACGACGTAGCGCGGGACGTCCGCTCCCTGCGCGCCCGGGGCGAGCAGGCAGAGCGCCAGCAGCAGAACGGCCGCCGGCGCGAGGGCGCCGAGGCGCCCGTGGTGGTGTGCGGTTAACTGCATTCTCTTCCTCCGGCCGCTCCGCTACGGAGCGGACATGTGCATTCGCGAGATTGCTCCCGCGCAGAGGGGTTGGCATGGCGCCCGGCCACGAGGGCCGCCAAAGAGGGGCTGTCAAACCACGCGCGATTAGGATAGGTTCACGGCTGATCTATTAATACTTTCGAAGAAGCAGTTCGTGGCATGCCGAAAATAGGTGAAGGAAGCCGGCACGCCGGCGTTCGGGCGGCGGCTTCCGCCGCCCCTCATACGGTCAGGCGGCCCGGACGACGACGACCCGCCATGCCGTCCCGTGGAGCCCGGCCGTCGCCCAGTGCGCCTCCTGCTTCACGGCCGCGCCGCCGGGCGGGGTGAAGGAGTACGACCCGCTCCCGGCCGGCTCGGACGCGATCCGGCGTGCCGTCGCGACGAACTCGGGATACCCGGCGTAGGCCGGGTCCGTGACGGCGTTCCGGCCGACCCTGCCGGGATCGGAGTCGAAGATCACGCGCCCGTCGGGGGCCATCGCCCAGGCCCTCAGCGTCGTCTCGGCGAGCGTGCGGTCCGAGCGGTCCGCGAGGAGCATAACCGGCTCGAAGGCGATCGAGACGAGGCCCATGAACGCCCCGTCCCCGCCCGTGACCGGGTACTGGATCGCGCTCGTCTCGCCTCCCTCGACCGCCCGGAAGAGACCCGACATCTGGGGCCGGCGGTCCGCGAGGCTGCGCTGGACGTGGGGCTGGTCGCCGACCCGCGTCCCGACCACCGCCCCGTACTCCGCGGGCATCGCGGCGGCGATCCGGCCGTCGGGCGTGATCGTCACCGCGTCGATCGCGTGCGGCGAGGAGGCCGCCAGCCGGGCGAGCGAGGCGTTCGCCCCGTCTCCAGAGAGGCCGGTGGCACCCAGTTCGGCCGCGGCACGAGCCACGTTCCGGTCCATCTCCTCGAGCGTCGTGTTCACGTCGCCGACAAGCGCGGCGAGAACGGCAGACGGGTCTGCGTCCACGGGCGGTGCACCCGTCGTCGGGACGAACGGGGTCCCGTCCGGTGGAGCGGACGAGCAGCCCGCCGCCAGGGTTGCGGCGACGACGAGCAGGAGGCAGATCGGAACGAGCGATAGGCGCGCCATGGTCAGACGCGGTCCTGAAGAGGCATACGTCATGCGTCCTCGTCCGCGTCCCGATCCACCTCTCGCGGTGGCAGCAGGTCGCCTGCCAGCCGGAGGGCGCAGAGGTCGCCGCACATCGAGCAGGTCTCGAGCTCCCCGTCGCGCTCGTGGATGTGCCGCGCGTGCTCGGGGAAGAGGGCGAGCCGGAACTGCTCGTCCCAGT
>DAEF01000173.1:2296-9630 GCA_002495225.1 Methanoregulaceae archaeon UBA288
GGGCCGAGGAGGTAGAGCGGGGCGTCGTCGGTCAGTTCCTTGAGCATCATGACGTTGTACCCCACCTGGTCGAGCGGGATGTGGCCGGGCCCCTCGATCATCCGCTCGACCCCCGCCGCGAGGGCGCGCTTCCCGAGCCGGCCGAGCGTCAGGTACTCGGTCGCCTTCGCAAGCCGCTCCGCGTCCGCGCGGGCCCCGGGGCGCATACCGTCGCCGAGCGACGCGACCACGCCGTGCTCGGACAGGAGTTCGCAGAGATAGTCGAACTCGGCATAGAGCGGGTTCTCCTCGCCGCGTTCGGCCATCATCACCGTGTGGAACGCACCGCCGCGCGAGACCACGCCCATCACCCGCGGGTCGTCGACGAGCGCTGCGTAGGCGTCGCGGTTCACCCCGCAGTGAAGGGTCAGGAAGTCGACGCCGTCGCGGCAGTGCTCGCGGATCACCCGGAAGAGCAGGTCGGCATCGACGTCGGCGGCGTTTCCGGCTCGCCGGACCGCCTCGTAGATCGGGACCGTCCCCACGGGCGCGTCGAGCGCGAGGATCGACCGCCGGATGGCGGAAAGGTCTCCGCCCGTCGAGAGGTCCATCAGGGCGTCCGCCCCCTCGGCGAGGGCCGCGCGGGCCTTCTCGAGCTCCTCGGCCGGGTCGCACCGGGTCCCCGAGGTGCCGACATTCACGTTCACCTTGACGCGGCATCCCTCGCCGATGGCGCAGAGCCGGTGTTCGCGCCGCGGGTTGGCCGGGACCACGATCCGGCCGCGGGCGATCGCCCGGGCCACGCGCCGGGGCACGAGGCTCTCGTCGCGGGCGATCCTGTGGACGACCTCCGGCACGGACCGGAGGCACTCCTCGATCAGGCCGTGCATAAACAGGATATGGCGGGCGGTCGTTATATGGTTTGTATGCCGATCCGATGGATCCCGGGGCGCGGGATGTTCGCGAACGCCTACCTGGCCGGCTCCGTGCTGGTGGACGCAGGCGTGACGCCCATGGCTGTCGAGCCGTACCGGGACGAGGTCGAGGTGATCGTCCTCACCCACGGCCACTACGACCACACGGCCCACGTCCGCGAGATCGCCCACATGTGCGGGGCAGAGATCGCCATCCACGCGGACGACGTCGCGGCCCTCGTCGAGGAGAGCCGTTCGCTCGCGCTCCACTTCGGGGCTCGCCCCCCGGGGATAGCGCCCGACCGGGTGCTCCACGAGGGCGACGAGGTCGGGGGGTTCCGCGTCCTCCACACCCCGGGCCACACGCCGGGCTCGTGCTGCCTGTACGACGGGGCCACGGGCGACCTCATCTCGGGCGACACGGTCTTCTCGGACGGCTGCTTCGGCCGGTACGACTTTCCCGGCGGCTCGCGCGAGGCCCTGACCCGGTCCCTCGACCGGCTCGCGGTTCTCGAGGTCCGGGGCCTCTACCCGGGCCACGGCTTCCCCGTGGAGGAGGGCGGGAGCCGGCAGGTCAGAGCCGCCGCCGAGTTGATCCGCAGGCTGTGAGATGCAGACCGGGTGCTACTGCCTGGTCTTCGCGAACCCCGCCGCCGTCCTCGAGGTCGGGAGCCTGGGCCCGATCGCGTTCCGGGCCGGGTACCACATCTACATCGGTTCGGCTCTCGGCCCGGGGGGTCTCTCCCGGGTCGGGCGCCACGTCCGGCTCGAAAGCCGCCGGGACCGGCGCCCGCACTGGCACGTGGACCGGCTTCTCCTCGACCCCCGGTTCCGGCTCTCCGCGGTCGTGACGGCCGGGACCGGCACGCCTCTCGAGTGCGCTCTCGCCCGGGCACTCGGGGGGGACGCGGTCCCAGGTTTCGGGTCGAGCGACTGCCGGTGCGGCTCACACCTCGTGTTCCGCCCCGGGGACCCGGTGGAGGAGGTCGTGGCCTCCTTCAACGCAGTCGGCCTCTCCCCCGAGGTCCGTCTGAGAAGCGATATCGAAAAGGCTATGGCCACAGGTGAAGACGACTGATACAGAGGCGCCCCGCGATGATCTCGGTCCTGTACGTCGACGACGAACCCGGGCTCGTCGCACTTCTCAAGCACTACCTCCAGGGAACCGGGGAGTTCGAGGTGCTGACTGCGGGATCTGGGGCGGAGGCGCTCGCCCTCCTGGAGCGGTTCCGGGTCGATGTGGTCGTGTCGGACTTCCAGATGCCGGGGATGAACGGAATCGAGCTCCTCCGCGAGTGCCGGCGACGGTTCGACGACCTCCCGTTCATCCTCTTTACGGGCCGCGGGCGGGAGGAGATCGTGATCGAGGCGATCGAGCACGGAGTCGACTTCTACCTCCAGAAAGGGGGCGACGCCGCCGCCCAGTTCGCCGAGCTCGCCCACAAGTGCCGCCAGGTCGTCCGGCGGCGGCGTGCCGAGGAGGAACTGCGGGCCTCCGAAGAGCGGAACCGTCGGATCATCGAGGGGTCGCCCACCGGGATCCACCTCTACGAACTCGGGCCGGGAGAGACGCTGGTCTTTCTCGGCGCGAACCAGGCGGCCGACCGGATCCTCGGGATCGAGCACGGGCAACTGGTCGGCCAGACGATCGACGACGTCTTCCCGGGACTGAGCGAGTCAGGGGTGCCCGAGAGTTACCGGGAGGTCGCGCGGACCGGGAGCCCGTGGCATGCCGACCTCGTCACGTACAGGGACCGCAGGATCGAGGGAGCATACGAGGCCTGGGCCTATTCCGTCGGGGCGGGCCGGATCGTGGTCCAGTTCGTCGACATCGCCGAGCGCCTCGCCCTCGAAGAGGATCTCAGGGAGCTGGGGCGCCAGTGGAAGGTGGTCTTCGAGGCGATCGGGCAACCGATCATGATCCTGAGCCCCGGGCGGGAGATCCTCGCCGTGAACCGGGCGACGGAACGGCTCACGGGCCTCACCGCCGACGAGCTCGTCGGGAGGCGCTGCACCGAGGTCCTCCACGGTACGACCGACCCGCCCGGGGATTGTCCGTTCCACCGCGTTCTGCAGTCGGACGAGGTGGAAAGCCCGGTGGAGGTGGTGATCGAGGCCATGGACGGGACGTACCTCATCTCGTGCACCCCGATCTACGACGATGACGGCCGGCTCGAAAAGGTGATCCACCTCGGGACCGAGATCACGGATCGCGTCCGGCACGAGCAGGAGCTCCGGCTGGCCAACGACAAACTCGCGCTCATCTCGACCGTGACCGGGCACGACCTCCGGAACCGGCTGATGGCCCTCCAGGGCTATCTCCGCATGAGCGAACGAGAGGCCGACCCCGAGCGGCGCGCCCGGTTCCGCCGGCTCGTCACGGAGTCGGCACGGTCGATGGAGGAGATTCTCTCGTTCGCAGCCGACTACGAGCGGCTCGGGACCGGGTCCCCGGAGTGGCAGCGGCTGGTGGACGTCGTGCGGAGCGCCCTCGCCGAAGTCGATCTCGACGGCATCCGGCTCGATGGCGAGACCGGCGCGCACGAGGTGCTGGCGGACCCCATGCTCCGTAAGGTCTTCGCGAACCTGTTCGACAACTCGGTCCGGTACGGCGAGACGGTCACGCGGCTCAAGGTCTCGGCGCACGTGGATGGGGAGGCACTCGTCATCGTGTACGAAGACGACGGGGCCGGCATCCGGCGGGAAGAGAAGGACCTGATCTTCTGGAAGGGCTATGGGAAGAACACCGGACTCGGCCTCTACCTGACGGCCCAGATCCTCGGGATCACCGGCATCGAGATCCACGAGACGGGCACGCTCGGTATCGGGGCCCGTTTCGAGATCAGGTGCCCTCCGGGAACGTGGCGATAGCCGGCTGGTGTCTCCAGCGCCACCCTTTATCACCCTGGACGGTCATCCATCTGGCATGCAGGTTCTGGGGATATCCGGGTCCATGCGGGAGAACGGGAACACGGCCGCACTCGTGCAGACCGTGCTCGACGAGGTGGCGAAGGCCGGAATCGAGACCGAATACGTCTCGCTCGCCGGCAGGACGATCGGCCCGTGCATCGGCTGCGAACGCTGCCTGAAAGAGGACTTCTGCTCGGTCCAGGACGACTGGGACGCCATCGCCGAACGCATGCTCGAGGCGGAGGTCGTCGTCCTCGGCGCGCCGACCTACTACTACGATGTCAACGGCCAGACCAAGAACTTCATCGACCGGACGTACTCGCTCTTCCACCGCCGCCGCCTCGCGGGGCGCGGAGGCGTCGCGGTCGTCGTCCAGGCGAATGCCGGGGGACACCGGGCCGCCGAAACGATCGAGGGGTTCCTCTCGGCCCACGAGTTCGTCTCGCTCGGGTCCGTGGTCGGGAACGGCTTTGCCGCGGGTGCAGTTCTCGGGGACGAGCCCGCGCTGACGGTCGCGCGCGAGACGGCGCAGCGGATCGTGGCTCATCTCGGGTGGCGCTAGGCCGCAACGGTTGTCGAAGCGGCCAAACGGCGGCGGGTCCTGGTCGCGGTCGCGTTCGGCCCGTCACTCGCACCGTTCATGGAACAGGGGGCTCGTGGTCGCCCTGCCCGCGATCGGCCGCGAGTTCGACCTCTTTGCGGCGGGTCTCGCATGGGCCAGACCGTCTTCTCTCTCGCGCGGCGGGGTATTCCTGCTCCCGTTCGGCGGGCTCGGCGCCATTCATGGGGGTCCGCCGCCTCTTCACGACGGGGATCGGGATCGACGCCGTGTCAGCGGGGCTCGTGCTGCGCTGGCCGGGACCGGCCGTTCAGTCGACCCGTGCGTAGAGCGTGGTCCGTTCGGCGAGCGGCCGGCCGAGGTCGGTCGCGATCCGCACCATCTCGGCCGGATCGAGATACCCCTCACCGCTCCCGCCGGCCGCGCTCGTGATGTGCTCCTCGTAGAGGGTCCCCCCGAGGTCGTCCGCGCCCGCGAGGAGGAGGAGGGTTGCGAGCTTCGCGCCGAGCTTGACCCACGAGGCCTGGATATGATCGATATTGTCGAGAAACAGCCGGGCGACGGCGGTCATCAGGAGGTCCTCGCGTCCCGTGGCTCCGGCCGGCGCCCGGCCCGAGCGGTAGAGCGGGGTGCGGGCGTGGATGTACGAGAGGGGCACGAACTCGGTGAACCCACCGGTCTCGTCCTGGATCTCCCGCAGTACCCCGAGGTGTTCGATCCGTTCCGCCGCCGACTCGCCCGATCCGTACATGATCGTCGCGGTCGACGGGATACCCATCCCGTGCGCCTCGACGATGATCCGGGCCCACTCGGCCGTCCGGATCTTTCCCGGGCAGATGCGTCTGCGGACGCTGTCGACCAGGATCTCAGCCGCCGTCCCGCAGAGCGAGCCGAGCCCGGCCTTCCGGAGCAGGCCCAGCTGCTCGGCCGTGCTCCACCCGCTCCGGGCCGCGCCGTACGCAACCTCCTGGGGGTTCCCCGCGTGGAGGTGAACGCCGGGCGCCCCGTCGTGGCAGGCCTCGAGGATCGCCGCGTAGGTCTCGCCCGTGAACCCGGGCGCCAAGCCGGAGACTGTGCAGATCTCGGTCACACCGCGGGAGAGCGCGAGCCGGGCCGCCTCGCGGACGTCGTCGAGGGAGAGCATGAAGGCGTCGGGGTCGCCCTCCCTCCGCGAGAAGCCGCAGAAGCCGCAGCGGTTCACGCAGAGGTTCGTGACGTTCAGGTTCTGGTTTCGGACGAACGTGACCGCCTCGCCCGCCCGCGCGGCCCGGACACGGTCGGCGGCCGCCGCGACGGCGAGGACGGCCGGACCCGTCGCCGTGAGGAGGGATACACCCTCTTCTGCCGTGAGCCGGTGGCCGCCCTCGACGTCGGCGAGGAGGCGCCCGAGGGCGTTGTCGTCCATGGTCTGAGTCATGTGCCGTGCGAGAGCATGGCACGGTCAACCATATAAGGGGCGCGGTCGGGGCCCGCCCAGGTCAGGGGTTCGCTTCGAGGATCTCGTAGGTCGTGGACCGGCGGCAGAGTCGCCGCCCCAGGTCGGCCGCGATCCGGGCCATCTCTTTCGGGTCCAGGTACGAGGCATCGCCCGCCCCGGCATCGACCGAGACCTCGTCCTCGAACATGGTCCCGCCGAGATCATCGCCGCCCGCAAGGAGGAGCACCGAGACCATCTTCATCCCGACCTTTCCCCACGAGACCTGGACGTGGTCGAAGTTGTCGAGGTACAGCCGGGCGACGGCGATCATCAGGACGTCCTCCCGACCCGTGGCCCCCGGGAGCGCCAGGCCCGCGCGGTAGAGCGGGGTGTTCTGGAAGACGTAACTCAGGGGCACGAGTTCGGTGAACCCGCCCGTCTCGTCCTGGACGCCGCGGAGCAGGTCCAGGTGCGTGATCCGGTCATCAGCCGACTCGCCGGCGCCGTACATGATCGTCGCAGTCGAGCGGATCCCCATGCGGTGCGCCTCCCGGATCACCCGGAGCCAGGTCGCGGTGTCGCACTTCTTCGGGCAGATCACGGCCCTAACCTCGTCGACCAGGATCTCGGCCGCAGTCCCCTGGAGGGTGCCGAGCCCTGCCTCCCGGAGCCGTCCGAGCACCTCGCGGGTTGGAAGGCCGGCCCTGCCGGCCACGTACGAGACCTCCTCGGGCGAGCAGGTATGGATATCCACGCCGGGGGCGACCTCGCGGATCCACTCGAGCAGGTTGACGTACGACTCGAGGGTGAAGTCCGGGTGGACCCCCGAGAGCGGGCAGATCTCGGTCACCCCGCGGCCGACGGCGAGCCGCGCCTTGCGCTGGATCTCGTCCCTGCCGAAGAGGTAGGTCCCCGGCGCACCCTTCGGCCGCCCGAAGCCGCAGAACCCGCAGAGGTTCTNNGGTTCTTGCAGATGTTCGTCACGTGGAGGTTCTGGTTTCGCACGTAGGTGACCCGGTCCCCCACCCGCGCCTCGCGAATCTCGTCCGCGGCCGATGCGATAGCGAGCACGTCCCGGCCGGTGGTCGCGATCAGCTGTCGGCCCTCGGCCGGCGTCAGGCGGTGGCCGGCGACCGTGTCTGAAAGGAGAGTCTTGATGTCCATCGTCAGCGCCTCCTGTCCTTCTTCTTCGCGCGGGAGGGCTCCGGCTCGGGCTTTTGCTGGCGCCACCACGACCAGAGCTCGTAGAGGAGCATCAGGCCGATCACGACGGCCGCGACCTCGAAGAGGTGCAGGGGCAGGTACCCGACGAGCGGGACCACGAAGAGAGCCTTGCCGACGACCCACTCGGGCTTCACGGGCTGGATCTGTCCGACGCCGGGGTAGGCACCCTCCTGGTCGACGATAGGGTTGTGGTCTCCTTTCGTGACATAGCCGGCGTGGTCGGCACCGAACCGGGCCGCCGCCTCGGACTCGTTCACGTACTCGAGGGCCCGATGGATGATCGGATGGTACTGCGTGTTCCCGTTCGGCCGGTAGACGATCACGTCGCCGT
>DAEF01000136.1 GCA_002495225.1 Methanoregulaceae archaeon UBA288
GCGAAGCCGCCGACCGCCGCGACCTCCGCGGCAAACTGCGCCGCGCCGTCGTCGGGCGAGAGGACGAGCGGGTCGTTGCCGCCGTCGACCAGGTAGCGGCCGATCTCCGGGGCGACCGAGAGGTTCTCGGCCGGGACGCGGAAGTGGCCGAGCGCCGACGGGTCGTGGACGTTCACGGTCAGGACCCGGTCGACGCCGGTCGAGAGCGCCCGGGCGATCGCCCGGACCGAGAGCGGCTCACCAGGGCGGAAACGCTTGTCCTGGCGCGCGTAGGCCATGTACGGCAGGACGAGCGTGTTCGCCGACGCATCGCAGGCGTCGATGAGCAGCAGCAGCTCGACGAGCGCGTCCGCACTCGTGACCGCTCCCACGATCACCGTTTCATCATCCGTCTCGCCCCGGACCAGCGATACCTCTCCGTCCGGAAACCGCGAGAACTTCACATCGATCGTCTTTACCCCGAGCCGGCCGGCGAGCCGGGCGCCGAGGACCTGCGAGGCCTGCGTACACACCACCTTCATCTTTCACGTCCCTGAGCTGAAAGTACTTAAACGATCGGACCGAAAAAATATAAATCAACACGGGGTTGAGAGGTCACCAGCACAATGGATACAGCAATAGAACCGATCTCCACGCAGGACGGCACGCTCTTCGACGACGTTGCCGTGGACACGTCCTCCGAGATCGAGGTCCCCTCGCGCCTGGTCGACCAGGTGATCGGCCAGGAGCACGCAGTCGAGGTGATCAAGAAGGCCGCGATCCAGCGGCGCCACGTCATGATGATCGGGAGCCCGGGCACGGGCAAGTCCATGCTCGCGAAGGCGATGGCCGAGCTCCTTCCGAAAGAGGAGATCCAGGACATCATGGTCTACCCGAACGGCGAGGACTCGAACAACCCGGTCGTCCGGACCGTCCCCGCCGGGCGGGCCAAGCAGATCGTCGCGGCCCACAAGGCAGAGGCCAGGAAGAAGGTCCAGTTCCGGAACACGCTCCTGATGCTCCTCCTGATCGGGATCATCGGATACGCCGTCATCTCGTTCCAGTGGCTGATGGGGATCATCGCGGCGGCCTTCGTCTTCATGGCCCTGCGGTACTCGACGCCGAAAGAGGATGCGCTCGTGCCGAAGCTGCTCGTGAGCCACGACCCCACGGCCGTCGCCCCGTTCGTGGACGCGACGGGTGCCCAGGCCGGCTCGCTCCTCGGTGACGTCCGGCACGACCCGTTCCAGTCGGGCGGCCTCGAGACGCCGGCCCACGACCGCGTCGAGTCGGGCGCGATCCACCGGGCGCACGGCGGCGTCCTCTTCATCGACGAGATCAACACCCTCACCCCACACTCGCAGCAGAACCTGCTCACGGCGCTCCAGGAGGGCGAGTTCCCGATCACGGGCCAGTCCGAGCGCTCGTCCGGCGCGATGGTGCGGACCGAGCCCGTTCCCTGCCGCTTCGTGATGATCGCGGCCGGGAACCTGGACGCGGTGCAGGGGATGCACCCGGCGCTCCGCTCGCGTATCCGGGGCTACGGCTACGAGGTCTACATGCGCGAGACCATGGAGGACACGCCCGAGAACCGGCAGAAGTTCATCCGGTTCATCGCCCAGGAGGTCACGAACGACGGGAAGATCCCCCACTTCGACCAGTCGGCGATCCGCGAGGTGCTCCGCGAGGGCCGCCGGCGCTCGATGCGCAAGGGCCACCTGACGCTCAAGCTCCGTGACATGGGCGGCCTTATCCGGGTCGCGGGCGACCTCGCACGGCAGGAGGGGGCCGAGCTGACCACGGCCGCCCACGTGATCGCCGCGAAAGAGACGGCCCGCTCGGTCGAGGAGCAGATCTCGGACGACTACATCCGCCGGATGCGTGACTACGACCTCTCGGTGGTGACCGGGACGGCCGTGGGCCGGGTCAACGGCCTCGCCGTCGTCGGCGCCGACTCGGGCTCCGTTCTTCCGATCATGGCCGAGGTGACCCCGACCCAGTCGGCCTCCGGAGGCACCGTCGTCGCGACAGGGATGCTGAAAGAGATCGCGCAGGAGTCGATCAAGAACGTCTCGGCGATCATCAAGAAGTTCACGGGCACGGACATCAGGAACGTCGACGTCCACGTCCAGTTCATCGGGACCTACCAGGGCGTCGAGGGGGACTCGGCCTCGATCTCGGTCGCGACGGCCGTGATCTCGGCGATCGAAAACATCCCGGTCCGACAGGACGTCGCGATGACCGGCTCGCTCTCGGTCCGCGGGGACGTGCTCCCGGTCGGCGGCGTCACCTACAAGATCGAGGCGGCGGCCAAGGCCGGCATCAGGACGGTCCTGATCCCGGCCCCGAACCTGGACGACGTGATGATCGAGGACCGGTACCGCGCCGACATCCGGGTGATCCCGGTCTCGCAGATCGAGGAAGTCCTCAAGTACGCGCTGGTGCCCCGCGACGAGGCGGGCTTCCTCTCGAAGGTGAAGAAGATGGCCGAGCAGTCGGCCGCGACCCTCCACCCGCGCCCCTCTGCGCCGACCCCCGCCTGAGATGCAGCGCTACTTCGACGTTCGCCACGTGGCGGGCGAGTCGACCAACATCGACATCGACAACGGGGTCGTGGAGTCCGCGACCACCTCTCTCTTCGACCGCGCCGTGGTCCGCGTCCTCGGGCCGTCAGGCTGGGGGGTGGTCTCGGTCGACAACTACCGCGACGCCGACCTGGACCGGTTCGTCGCCGAGGCGCTCGCGCTCGCGGAGCTGACCGGCGAGACGGTCGACCTCGCGGACGCGCCGCACCGGGTGCTCCCCCTCCCCTCGCCCACCGATGACCCGAGGTCGTATGGCCTCGAGGAGAAGACCCGGCTCCTGGCCGGGGTCGAGGCCGCCGCGAAGGGCCCGGAGGTCCGGAACACCCGCGCGGTCTACACGGAGCGGCACGAGACGGTCCGGTTCGCGTCCTCGGAAGGAGTGGAGTACGCCTACGAGCTCGGCCGGTCGGGGTACAACGTGCTCGCCGTCGCCGAGCGCAACGGCGTGGTCCAGATGGGGTACGAGCGGCGGCACGCGATCAACGGCTTTCCGCTCCGCTCGGGCGCGGCCTGCGGCGAGAAGGCCCGCGAGACGGCCCTCGCCCTCCTCGACGCGCGGGCCGCGATTGGCGGCCGGATGCGGGTCGTGCTCGACCCCGAGCTCGCGGGCGTCTTCGCCCACGAGGCGGTCGGCCACGCCTCCGAGGGCGACCTGGTCCGCGAGGGCAACTCGGTCCTCGCCGGAAAGGTCGGCGAACGGATCGGCGCGCCGGGCCTTTCGATCGTGGACGACCCGTCGCTGCCCGAGTTCGGGTTCGACCCGGTCGACGCGGAGGGCGTGGCGACCGCCCGGACGGAGCTCGTCCGAAACGGCGTGATCAACGCGTTTTTGCACACGCGCGAGACCCTGGCGGCGGTCGGGAACGGCATGGCCGGCCACGCCCGGGCCATGCCGGGCGAGGTCCCGCTCGTCCGGATGTCGAACACGTTCATCGAGAACGGCGATGCGACGTACGACGAGTGCCTGGCCGAGTGCGGCACGGGCATCCTGCTGATCGGCTCGCGCGGCGGCCAGGTCGACCCGGGCCGCGGGATGTTCCAGTTCAACGCCGAGTACGGCTACCTGATCGAGGACGGCGAGCCCGGCGCGATGGTCCGGGACGTCTCGCTCTCGGGCGAGATCCTGGGGACACTCCACGAGGTCGCCCTGATCGCGAACGACCGGCGGATGCACCAGGGGTACTGCGGCAAGGGCGGGCAGTCGGTCCCCGTCGGGGACGGCGCTCCGCACGTCCTCCTCTCGGACGCGGTGGTGGGTGGCAGTGGACACGATTGAGACGATCCTGAAGACGGCCGCAGGGCGCGCGGACGAGGCAGAGGTCTACCTCTCGCGGTCGGAGTCGGTCGGTGCCGAGCTCTCGCGCGACCGGGTCCGGGTCGGCCAGGCGAACCACGCGACCGGCCTGGGCATCCGGGTCTTCATCGACGGCCGGGTGGGGGCCTCGTCCACCAACGACCCCTTGAAGTGGGAGGCCTGCCTCGAGGCCGCGCTCGCGGCCCTGCGTCTCGCCGACCCGCAGCCGTGGGAGGGCCTCCCCGGGCCGATCGCGCTGCCCGGGACGCCTCTCGCGTTCGACCCGGCCGTGACGCTCGCGCCGTCGACGGTGGCGGAGCTCCTCGACGCCATGAAAGCCGGCGCCGCGAGCCACCCGTCGGCCTCCGTGACGGCCGGGTCGGCCGGGCTCTCGCGCTCGACGGTCGAGGTCGCAAACACCCACGGTCTCCGGTATACCGATGAAGAGACCCACGCCTCCTGCTCGGTCGAGGCGATCGCCGGGACCTCGACCGGGTTCGAGTTCGCCTCGAGCCACGCCCTCGACCTCGACCCCGCGTGGGTCGGGGAGCGGGCCGCGTTCTTCGCCGCGCACGGGGCCGGGGGGAAACCGCTCCCGACCGGCACCTACGACCTCGTCCTCTCGCCACTCGCGCTCGCGGAACTGCTCGAGGCCGTGCTGATGCCCGCGCTCGTCGGCCGGAACGTCCACGCGGGCCGCTCGCGCCTCGCGGGCCGGGTCGGCGAGACGATCCTGGACCCCCGCCTCTCGCTCTACGACGACCCGCACCGCCCCATGGGGCCGGGCGCCGCCTGGTTCGACGCGGAGGGCGTCCCGACGCACCGGCTCGACCTGGTCCGGGACGGGGTGCTCGCGGGCTTCGCCTACGACCTCCGGACCGCGTACCGCTACGGCGCTGTCACGACCGGGTCGGCCGTCCGGGGCGGGTACGGCGGCGCACCCACGACCGGCTTCCACACGCTCGTGCTCGAGGGCCCGGTCGCGGACGTGATGGCCGACGAGGCGATCTACGTCCGCTCCGTGGTCGGGGCGCACACGGCGAACACGATCACGGGCGACTTCTCGGTCGAGGTCTCGAACCCCTCGTTCGTCGAGGGCGGGGCGTTCACGACCCCCGTCCGGACGGCGATGTGGGGCGGCAACGTCTTCGACCTGCTCTCGCAGGTGGAGGGCGTCTCGGCGGAGACCCGGAAGATCGGCGAGCTGATCCTGCCCGCGCTCCGAATCCAGGGGCAGCGGCTGGTCGGGTGAGGTTGTGCTCGCGGTCGTGGTCACGATCCTCGCCGCGGTCGCGGTCGCGACCGTCCTCTACTTCGTGCTCAAGCACTCGACCACGCTCCTCCTCAACTCGGTCGTGGGCGTGGTCGTCCTCTTCGCGCTCGACTGGCTCCACATCCTCTCGCCCGGCGTCCCGATCACGCTCGGGGCCGTGCTCGTCTGCGCTTTCGGCGGCCTTCCGGGCGTGATCGCGCTGGTCGGGCTCCACCTGCTCGGGCTCCACATCTGACCCCGAACCGGCCCGATGAGGATATATAGTAGGACCATCAGTCTACCACCATGGTTGTAGCTGAAATTCTTGGCCTGATCCTCGCGATCATCATCGTCGTCGTGCTCTTCAGGGTGGCCCGGAACATCCCTGCCCTCATCGGCAACGCCGTGATCGGGGTCATTATCCTCGTTATCCTGAACCTCTTTCTCTCGCCCCCGGTCGTGATCAACATCTGGTCGATCCTGATCTCGGCGATCGGCGGGATAGCGGGCGTCATCATCGTGGTGGTGCTCCACTTCCTCGGGATCGCGTTCTGATCCCGTCCCCCTTTTCGCCCCGCCCTCCGGGATCGAAAGGTTTAGCCGCCGGGCCAGCGACTCCCTCTCCATGACGCTCCCCCGGAGTGCGACGGAGTGGGCTGCTCTCGCCGTCTTCGTGCTCGGCAGTCTCGCGGCCGGCTTCATCGGTTCGATAGCGACCATGCCGAACATCCCGACGTGGTACGCGACACTCGTCCGGCCCTCGCTCAACCCGCCGAGCTGGGTCTTCGGCCCTGTCTGGACCACGCTCTACATCCTGATGGGGGTGGCGGCGTTCATGGTCTGGCAGCGGCGCGATCACCCGGCAGCGAAGACGGGGCTCGTGCTCTTCGGCATCCAGCTCGCCCTCAACACCCTCTGGTCCTGGCTCTACTTCGGGGGCCACTCCCTCGGGCTCGCGCTCGTCTGCGTCGTCGCTCTCTGGCTCGCGATCCTCGGCACGATCGAACGGTTCTACCGCGTCCGGCACCTCGCGGCGTACCTGCTGGTCCCGTATATTGCCTGGGTGACCTTCGCCTCGTACCTGACCGCGGCGTACTGGTACCTCAACCCCATGTGGCGGTGAGGGGGCGCCTTCACCCCTTCGCCTGAAAACGTCTACAGCGCGTCGACCGCGGGGAGGACTTCGACCCGGTCCGATCCGATCTCGAACGGCCGGATCTCGCGGGAGTGGGGCGAGCGGCGCATCTTGACGACCTCGAGGGCGAGGTGGACGCGCGTCCGGTCGTCCGGCCGGACGTACCGGAGCAGGATCACCGTGTCCACCAGGTACTCGATCAGGTTGTGCCGGCTCGAGAGCGGGTTGTCGCGGGCCGTCTCGGAGGTCATCATCATCGTGCAGTGCTGGTCGCGGAGGAGCTCGATGAACCGGTACATCTCGTACCGCCGGGACGCCTCCGACTCGAAGAGGTCCTCGAAGAGCGAGATGGGGTCGAAGACCAGGCGCGTGGCCCCGAACTTCTTGATCAGGGGGGGCAGGTCGTTCCGGATGGTGTTGATCGAGAGGTTGAAGTTGGTCGGGTCGAGCTTGAGCACGAAGAACGACGTGTGCAGGTACTTCCCGATCTCCCAGCCCTTCATGGCCATGTACCGGACGACCGACTCCTCGGACTCCTCGGGCGAGATGTAGATCGCGGTCTCACCCCTGACCAGGCCCTCCCAGACGAACTGGAGCGCGAACGTGGTCTTGCCCGTGCCGTAGGCACCGACAATCACCCCGATGGACCCCTCGACGAGCCCGCCCGAGAGCATCTCGTCGAGTCCGGCCACGCCCGTGCTGATCCTCGGTATATCGTTGTCGGGTGTGAGTGTCATATCAGATGATGAGCCGGATATTGTTGACTTCGAAACCGAGGGCAGGCGAGATCTTGATAGAGAACTTCACCAGGTCGTTCTCCTCGAGGTGGGTCATGACCCCCCGGAACTTCTCGAAGAACATCACCCGCTGCCGCCGCGCGGCAACCGACTCCTCCCACCGGAACAGGATCACCGAGTCCGCAATGTCCGCGATCTCCTGGACGCGGGCCCGGTCGATGATCCCCTGGGTCAGCAGGAGATAGATCGTCGAGTTCCACCGTTTCGTGATCCGCTGAAGCCCTCGGAGGTACGCGGCGAGTTCCTTCCAGTCGGCAGGGTCCGAGTACGAGACGGCGAGCTCGGTCAGGGAGTCGAGGACGATCAGGGACCGGGGCGGTGCCGTCTCGAGCACGGACGAGAGCTGCGCGAGCGTCGATGCGTGCTCAGAGCGCCGCTTCAACCGCGTGATCAGGTCGTCGGACGTGTACCACTCGTTCGGCACGGACGAGGTCTCGAAGTACTGCTCGGAG
Organism: Methanoregulaceae archaeon UBA288; assembly: GCA_002495225.1. GTDB lineage: Archaea > Halobacteriota > Methanomicrobia > Methanomicrobiales > Methanospirillaceae > UBA288. The sequence continues at coordinate 7,495 of DAEF01000136.1, forward strand.
AGATCGCTGAACCGGACGTACCCGGATTCGAGCTCTGAGGCCAGGCTCGTGTCGAACGAGAGCCCGACCTC
>DAEF01000074.1 GCA_002495225.1 Methanoregulaceae archaeon UBA288
GATCGAGCCGCACTCCCGCGCCTCGAGCCGGGCGACGACCGCGCCGTCCTCGATCGAGGTCGAGCAGAGCCGGTGGTCGTCGGGACCGAGCGCGGCGGCCACGCAGGCCGGGTGCCTGTGCCGGGTCGTGATCACGCCCTCGCACCTCATGCGCCGACCGCCTCCGCGAATGCGGCCGCGACCCCCGGGAACGCCGCGGCCGGCACGACGGCGCCGGCCCGGCGGGCGTGCCCGCCGCCGGTGCCGCCGGCCTCGCCGGCGAGCTGCCGGAGAAGGGGGCCGAGCGGGACCGCGCCGTCGCCGCGGGCCGAGAGCCGGACGCCGCCGTCCGTCCCGGCCGCGACCAGGACGGCCCGGCCGAGCGGGCCGGCGAGCGCGGACGCGACGTCGCTCGCGAGCCGGGGGTCCTCGATCCGGAAGGCGATCGCCACCTCCTCGACCGGGACGGCGGACGCGATGGCGCCGATCACGTGCCGGCGGTGGTCCGCCGCGACGATCCGGGCCTCGTCGGCCGCGCCGGGCGCCCGGAGGCATACCGAGGCGGCGAGCCCGCCGCGCCCGGCCTTGCCGCAGGCGTCGACCACGGCTGCGAGGGTCCGGGCGTCGCCCACGGCCTCGCGCGGCGTGAGCACCCGGTCGCCCCAGAGCGTTTCGAGCGCGCCCGGCGCCGCCTCCCGCGCCGTGTCGAGCACAACGAGCGAGAGGAGGAGGTCGAGGGCCGGGCCATCCTCGCCGAGCGAGGCCCGGAGGAGCTCGCGCACCCGGCCTGCGTCCCCGGAGATGCCCGGGAGGTACGGGTCGGTCGCGAGCTCGAGCTGCTCGGCGATCGAGCCGCCGGGGAGGGCGAGGCCACGCTCGACCTCGAGCACGCCGTTCGCGATCCCCTCGTTCAGGAGCTCTGCGTTCCCGGCCTCGAAGGCCTGGCCGTCGCCGATTAAACCGGCCACGGCGAGCCCGGCGAGGTCGCGGCAGTCCGCGATCCGGTTCGCGACCATGTACGCGAGACCGGCCGTCGCGAGGACGCGTTCGCCGTCGAGCCCGGCGAGGTGGGGGTTCAGCACGGGGCCGTCGCCCACCGCTGCCGGGGCGTGGTGGTCGATGACCGCCACGTTCGCCGGGAGGTCGCCGATCCCCGCGCCGAGGTCGCAGAGCAGGGTCGCCACGCCGGGCTCGAGGACCGGCACCCGGTCCGCGACGCGGAGGCGGAAGCCGATGCCCCGCCGCCAGAGCGCGTGGCAGACGAGCGATGCCGCCGTGATGCCGTCCGCGTCGTGGTGGCCGTAGACCTCCACGTAGGGCTGCTCCCCGAGGAAGCGGGCCAGGCGTTCGGCGGCGGCATCGAGCGTCATGGGGGTTACCGCGAGAGCAGGATCTCGGCGGTCTCGGGCTTGTAGACCCAGCCGGCGGGCAGCTTCTTCGTCCCGACGTAGTACTTGACGAGACGGCGGACCTTTGCCTCGGTCAGGTTGAGCTGCCGCTTGTTGTGGACATCGTTCTTGTTCTCCGCGAGATGCTTCCGGATCCCGAGGGCCTTCACGATCAGGTTCCGCAGGTCTTCGGGGATCTCGGTCCCGAGGCCGTTCGCCTCGAGGATCTCGACGACCCGCCGTCCCGTCGCGAGTTTCACGTCGGGGACCGCGTACTGGTCGCGGAGGATGGTTCCGATCTCGGCGCTCGACTTCTCTTTCTTGTTGAGGTCGATGACGAGCCGCTCGATCTCGGCCGCGTCGGTCGTGGACCACGCGGGCGGGTCGTCCCGGTGGGGCCGGACCGATCCCGACTTACCTCTCCGTCGCGCATGCATTCGTGCCATAGTTCTACTCCTATACCGATTTGTCCCGAGAAGAGCAGCGATGAGACGCACGCTCCGTAATCCCAGAGCCCCTGAGGGCCGCACCGCGGGGGCGGCGCGTCGGACTTACCGGTGCTTCGTGCACACGTCATCGACGGTGCCGGCTATATAATCGACCAGGCGACTCATAAGGCTGCCGACCGCGGCCGAAGGACTCTGTCCGTGTATTCAGGGAGGACACGGGTCCGTGAGGAGTTCGCCGATCACGGAAGGGGAGCCGTTCTCCGATCGTTCCGCTTCCCGATCCGGGCGACGGCCGCCTCGAGCATCGCTATCTCCTGCTCGCGTTCCGCCGTCAGGCCGCTGCTCTCCTCTTCGTGCCGCCGCCGCTCGGCCACGGCCGCTCCGATCGCGCCGTGCGTCGCGCGTATCGCGTCGGCCAGCCCCTCGTCAAGCTCGGATGCAAAGGACCTGAAGGCCGCGTCGAGGTCCTGCATCATCGACCAGCGGAGGTTCTCGACGTTCGCCCGGACCAGGTTCTCCGCCTGCCGGCCGAGCCGCTCCCGTACCCGCCGCTCGCGCAGGGCGCGCGGCATCGCCCGCTCCATCACCTCGGTCGGGATCGGGATCAGCGGCGACATCGAGAAGTCGCGCCGGACCCACCAGGCCCTTGATCGGTGCTCGAACCGGTGCTCGGTCCCGGGGACGTGGTACGGCACCTCGAAGAGTTCGGCCGCGGATGCCCGGACGGAGCCGATCAGCCGCGTCGCGTTCTCGTGGTGGACATGCAGCCGCTCTTCCAGCTCCCGGTCCAGCATCGCCGCCGTCGCCTCGAGCTCCTGCGGAAACTCGACGGCGACCGTCGTGGCCATCGCCTCGATCGCGTCCGACTCGCTGCCGCCGCCCTCGAGCGCTGCCTCGGCCACGCCGGTCAGCACCGCCCGGTTCCGCTCCCGGAGCGTGCCGGCGTGCGCCTCGACGAGCTCGGCCATCCGCTTCTGCTCGCCGACGAGCATGTCCTTCGCGTACCGCCGCTGCTGATCGGCCTCGGCGAGCGCCGCGTCGAACCGCGCGCTCTTCTCCTCCAGCTCCTCGATCGGCATCGCGAGGGCCCGCAGCGAGAGCCGGAGGGCGAGCAGGACCTCGTCTGCAAGCCCTGTCGCGCGTCGCCTCACCGAGGCCTCGAGCACCTGCTGTTTCTCTTCCGCGAGAAAGCGGAGGAGGCGATCCGCGACATCGGCGCATCCGCTCTCCCGCCACCCCTCGGGGTCGCCGCTCTCGCTCGCAAAAAGCCCGCGCCGGGCCGATACAGGGTAGATCGGTATGTCGGCCGGAAGCCCTGCCTGTTCGGCGAGCACCCGGCGCAGAAATGCCGTGGCCGCCGCAGCCTCGTCGTCGGTCAGGTAATCGACCTTGTTGAGCAGGAAGAAGAGGCGCGGCACCCGGCCCCGTACCTCCCGCAGGAACTCGACCTCGACCGCGGTGATCGGCGGGCGGCCGAGACGAGGAAGAGGGCCGCGTCGCACTCGGCGAGGAAGGCCATCGTGGTCGCGGTGTTGTGCGCGTACGTCGAGCCGATCCCCGGCGTGTCGATCAGGACCACGCCGTGAGCCAGCGCCGGCGACGGGTGCAGGACCTCCACGTCGCGCACGCCGAGCCGGTTCGCGGGGTTCGCCTCCTCCGTGACGTGCCGGGCGAGCACGGCCGCGAGCGCCGCTGCGTCCGGGACGGCCGGGACCTCGTCGGCCCTGCCGTCGGTAAACGCGATCCGGACCTGCTGCGCCGGCCCCGCCCGTATCCGCGTCGGGATGGCCGTGAGCGGCACGACCGAGCTCGGGAGCACGGCCTCGCCGAGCAGGGCGTTCAGAAGCGTGCTCTTGCCGCGCTTGAACTGGCCGAGCACGGCGAGGTGGAAGGAGCCCTCGTCGAGGCGACCGAGGAGGGCGTCGAGCCGGTCGGCCGCGGGCGAGAAGTCGGGGCCGCATGAGCGGACACGGCCGGCGAGGTCGGCCAGGTCGGCGGCGAGTGAAGGAGGGTTCGTTGATGTCGTCGGGTCCATACGTCTCTCCTCGGAAGGGGCAGGAGTTATCAGCGGGACCCGCGGTTGACGGTGAACTCCATCACCGATCATAGTCCGGCGCTGAACCTTGTCA
>DAEF01000024.1:0-1017 GCA_002495225.1 Methanoregulaceae archaeon UBA288
ATGGGTAGTGTGCTAAAAGTGCTGTAAATTCTCAATGGCCCTGGATCCAACCTGGAATTGGACAAAGGAGAATCAGGGCCATGATCCCATTATCGGTTATCGAAGATTATCTTGCCGACCAGAACGACGGGATGCGTACCGTCATCACGTGGTTCCTGAACCTGGTGATGCAGCTGGAAGCGCTCCAGCAAGCCGGCGCCGATCGACATGAGCGTACGGAGACCAGAACGGCTCATCGCAACGGCACCCGCGATCGCTCGCTCCGCACCCGGTACGGCGATATCACCCTCACGAAACCACAGTTTCGCGAGCGTCCCTTCGAGACGACGGTTTTTGGTCGCTATGCCCGGGTCGAGAAAGCCCTGGTGAACGCGATTGCCGAGTCGTATCTGCAGGGTGTCTCGACCCGGAAGGTCGAGGCGATCATCTCGCATCTGGGGATTGACCAGCTCTCCCCCTCTTCTGTCTCCCGGATCGCGCAGGATCTTGATCGAGAGGTTCAGGAGTTTCTCACTCGACAGATCGAACAGCCATTTCCCTACCTTTTTCTCGATGCGTCCTATTACACGGTCCGTGACGGTCCACGGTATGTCTCGAAAGCGCTCCTGGTGACGGCCGGTGTACGGGAGGATGGGTATCGGGAAATCCTTGGAGCCACGATCGCGGACTGTGAGAACGAGGCGTTCTGGGCCGGATTCTGTGACGACCTGAAAGAGCGAGGATTGACGGGGGTTCAACTCGTCATCTCCGATGGCCATCGGGGGATCCAGGCGGCCGTAACCACGGCCTTCCTGGGGGCGTCCTGGCAGATGTGTCAGGTCCACACGACCCGGGCCGTCCTGAGAAACGTTCCGAAGAAGGATCAGCGGGAGGTCGCCGACCTGCTGCGGGAGGCATACGGCAACGAACAGCGACTCCAGGACTGTGCGGACGACCTCGATGCACGGGGGTACCAAAAGGCGGCGACGACCATCGAACGGTTTCTCCCGGGACTTCTGAATTATACGGCCTTCCCGA
>DAEF01000024.1:1134-19071 GCA_002495225.1 Methanoregulaceae archaeon UBA288
GTGATCCGAGGAAACAGGACCCGAGGGAAATTACAGCACTTCTGAAACGCTACCGGAGAATGCTTATTCGCATAGTTCGATCGGGGCACTATTGTGCATTGGAATCATTATCATGGATGATGATTCGAAACTGTTGGAGAAATAAAGTGTGAAACGATGTCCCCCTCGATCCTGCTCGTGCCCGTGGCACCCCTCCCGGCCAGGCCCGCGCTCGACGCCCTCGCCGCGCGCCTCGCCGACGCTTTCGACCGGGCCGTCCGGGTCACCGACCCGGTCCATGCCCCGGCCGCGGCCCGACTCGAGCCCGACCGCTTGGCCGCCGCGCCGATACGCGCTGCGATCGCCGCCACGTGGGGGTGCGGCTGCCGGGACCGGCTCGTGGGGGTGACCGCCGCAGACCTCGCCGGGGACGGTCCGCCGGGGCCCGCCGGGTGCGGGGGCGTCCTTCTCCTCTCCGCGCCGGGTGACGCGCCCCTCCCCGGGCTCGTCAGGGCGGTCGGCCGGAGCCTCGGCCTCGCGGACTGCCCCGACCCCGGCTGCGCCATGCACCCCGGCGGCGACGCCCCGGGGCTCTGCCGGGCCTGCCGGGGCCGGTGCTGATCGCACCGGGCCGACCGCCGCCTTTTTTACCCTGCCGGGGGCATGGTCAGGGTATGGGCAGCCAGGAAGGAGGAGCCGGCCCGCGCCGGTTCCGGATGCGCGAGCGGTTCTTCGACCTCGGGGAGGACTTCACGGTCGAGGACGAGGCGGGCCGGCCCGCGTTCCGGGTCGACGGGAAGGTGCTCACGCTCAGGAAAACCTTCGTGCTCGAGGACCTGGACGGCCGGCCGCTCGCCACCATCCGCGAGCCCCTGGTCTCGCTCCGGGACACGGTGGTGATCGACCGGCCCGGGCGACCGTCCGCGACCGTGAAGCGGGCGCTCTTCTCGCTCCTCCGGCCCCGGTTCCACGTCGAGCTCGCGGAGGGCGACCTCGAGGTCGTCGGCGACATCGTCGGCCACGAGTTCACGATACGCGGGGACCGGGGAGACGTCGCCAGGATCTCGCGCTCGTGGTTCCGAATCCGTGACGCCTACGGCGTCGAAGTCGAGCCGGGAGAGGACGCGGCCCTGATGATCTCGATCGCGGTCGCGCTCGAGTCCTTCGACCGGGGCGAGTAGCCTACTCGAGCAGGACCAGGCCGACCGAGACCACGTCGGGCCGGACGATCTTGCCGTACTCGAGGTTCCTCGACGGGATCGTCCTGAGGTCCCAGCCGACCTTCGCCGCCGTCGCGAAGACGTCCATGCCGGCGGCCTCCATGGAGGGGCGGACCCGGTCCGGCGACCTGCAGAGCCGGCGGAACGACTCGTCCACGGAGCCCGACTGCTCCTCGGCCACGCATTCCTCGCAGAACGCGCACGGGTACCCGCCGAAGGCGAAGGCCTTGTAGAACCCGTCGTAGAACGCGGTCTTCTCGAGCCGGTGGACGGTCGTGTTCACCCAGAGGATCAGGTCGCGGTAGAACATGTGAAAGTCGTCGGGAATGTCGTCCGGCCCGAAGGCGCCGTGGCCCGGGACCCCGTCGAACCGGACGAGGAGCGCCGCCTCGTACTCGCCCAGCATGGCCCGCGTCTCGGCCGGCGCGGGCGCGTACGGCGGGCACGAGAGGTGCTTCGCGTAGCCCTTGCAGCCGTACCGGCACTTGAACCGGACCCACTCGGCGACCACGACGTCCCGCGGCGCGATCGGCACGGCGAGGGCGCCGGCATCGGCCGCGAGCCCCGTCAGCGCCTCGATCTCTTCTTCGCGATCCATCTCCGTTCCCGATCGATCCAGGGGATGGACCTGGGCATAAGGGTTACGCCGTCTTCCGAAGGAACGCGAGCACGTCGTCGAGCGCCGGGACCTCGTGGATCGGGTAGACGCGGGCAAATGCGATCCGGCCGTCGCGGCCGACCACGATGTTCGCCCGCTCCGAGAAGCCGTTCTTCTCCCGGAGGACCCCGAAGGCGCGGGCCACCGCGCCGTGCGGCCAGAAGTCGGCGAGAAGCGGGGTCACGGTGACTCCGATCTCGTCTCCCCATGCCCGCTTCGAGATCCACGAGTCGATGCTGATCCCGACCGCGACGCAGTCGAGGTCGACGAACGCCGGCTGGTGCGCCTCGAGCGCCCGCATCTGCGCGGCGCAGGCGTCGGTCCAGGCGAGCGGGTGAAAGGAGAGGAGCCACCGCTGCCCGTCGCCGGGCGAGAAGGTGACGGGTGTGCGCCGCTGGTCCTCGAGCGTGAAGCCCGTTGCCGTCCGTCCGACGAGATCCGTTCCCGGGTCGTCCATGCCCGTGGATGGGGCTTCGACCGGATAAGGGATTCGGCAGCTCCTTTGCCTCGCCCGCCGACCTGATCCCGCATGGGATGGACCGTGCGGCCGTTCTGCGAGACGGACTTCCCGGCCGTCTGGGCGCTTGAGCGGGTCCGCGACGCCGAGGGTTACACTTCGGCCGTCACCGTCCGGCAGGCTGCGGCACTCTGGCCTGCGACGTTCCTCGTCGCGGACGGGAACGACGGGGCAGCCGGTTTCACGATCGGGGCGGTATCGTCCGATCCGCTCGTCGGCTGGGTCCTGCGGCTGAAGGTCCACGAGGACCGGCGGCGAAAGGGATGCGCGACGGCACTGCTCGTCGCGGTCCTCGAACGGCTCCGCGACGTCGGAGTGCGCGCGGTCCGACTCACGGTCGCGCCGGGGAACGGGCCGGCCCGTGCGCTCTATGCCGGGCTCGGCTTTCGCGAGGAGGCCGTACTCCCCGCGTACTTCGGCCAGGGCGAGGACCGGCTCCTGCTCTGCCGTCCGAGCGACCCACCTCTTCTGTAGCCGCCGACGGGACGGAGGGGCCGGGGCGGCCCGGCGCGTGACCGCTGGGAAGAGCCCGTACCGGTGTTCCGTGCCGCCACCCGTCAACCGGGCGACGGGTCCAGGGCGGCACGGAGGGAGGAGATGTAGGCGCCGAGCGCACGGTGCATGGCCGGCTCGTCGCACCCATGCGCCTCGACCAGGGAGACGATCGCGGAACCGACGATCACCCCGTCCGCCCCGGATGCAATCACGGCGAGGGCCTGGTCCGGGGTCGCGATCCCGAATCCGACCGCGATCGGCAGGTCCGTGGTCCTCCGGAGCCGTTCGACGAACGGCGCGACCGCGTCAGGAACCCCGTCGCGGACCCCGGTCACCCCGCGACTCGAGACTGCGTACACGAACCCCTCCGCCTCCCGCCCGATCCGGGCGAGCCGCGCGTCGCCGGTCGCCGGCGACGCCATCAGGATCCGGTCGAGCCCGGCGGCGCGGCAGGCGGGGTGGAGTTCGTCGGACTGCTCGACCGGAAGGTCGACGCAGAGGAGTCCGTCGACGCCGGCGGCCGCCGCATCGCTGCAGAACCGGTCGACGCCGTACCGGTAGAGCACGTTGAAGTAGCAGAGGAGGACGATCGGCGCGTCGGCCCCGCCGTCGCGGAGCGTCCGGACGAGGGCGAAGAGCCCGGTGGGAGTCATGCCGGCGGCAAGAGCCCGTCCATCGGCCCGCTCGATCACTTTCCCGTCGCCGGTGGGGTCCGAGTACGGCATACCGAGCTCGAGGACGTCGGCACCCGAGGCGAGGAGGGTCGCGGCGATCCGCGCCGAACTCGCGGGATCAGGGTCGCCGGCGACCGTGAACGCGACGAGGGTGGGACGGTGCGGGTCGGAGAAGGCGCATGCGAGCCGGCTCAAACGACCACCCCCCGCCGGCGCGCAAGGGCATGCATGTCCTTGTCGCCCCGGCCCGAGATCGAGATCACCATGATCTCGTCCGCGGCCATCGTCCCGGCGCGCCGGCGGGCCTCGGCGACCGCGTGGGCCGACTCGAGGGCCGGGATGATCCCCTCCGCACGCGAGAGATACGCGAGGGCGTCGACCGCCTCGTCATCGGTCACGGCCGTGTACTCGACCCGCCCGGTCTCGTGGTAGTGGGCGTGCTCGGGGCCGACGCCGGGGTAGTCGAGCCCGGCGGCGATGGAGTGGGTGCCGGCGACCTGCCCGGCCGCGTCCTGGAGCAGGTAGGAGAGCGTGCCGTGGAGCACGCCGGGGGCGCCGGCCGAGAGGGTGGCACCGTGCCTCCCGGTCTCGATCCCCTCCCCGCCGGCCTCCACCCCGACCATCCGGACGGCCGGCTCCCCGGCGAAGGGCGCGAACATCCCGATCGCGTTCGACCCGCCGCCGACGCAGGCGATCAGGAGGTCGGGAAGCCGGCCCTCCGCGGCCATGCACTGGCGCCGTGTCTCCGTCCCGATCACGGCCTGGAAGTCCCGGACCATCGTCGGGTACGGATGGGGCCCGGCGGCCGTGCCGAGCAGGTAGTGGGTCGTCTCGAACGACGCGGCCCAGTCGCGGAGGGCCTCGTTGATCGCGTCCTTGAGGGTCCGCGTCCCGGTCTCCACCGCGTGGACGGTCGCGCCGAGGAGCTCCATCCGGAAGACGTTCAGGCGCTGGCGCTCCACGTCGAGGCCCCCCATGTAGACCTCGACCGGCAGGCCGAGCGCGGCGCCGACGATCGCGGTCGCGACCCCGTGCTGGCCCGCCCCGGTCTCGGCGATCAACCGGGTCCGGCCCATGGTCTTCGCGAGCAGGGCCTGCCCGAGCGTGTTGTTCAGCTTGTGCGCGCCGCCGTGGAGCAGGTCCTCTCGCTTGAGGTAGACACGGCACCCGAGGTCGGCCGTGAGCCGGGGCGCGAAGGTCAGCGGGGTCGGTCGGCCCGCGTACTCGGAGAGCAGGCGGTCGAGCTCGGCCACGAAGCCGGGGTCAACCCGGTACCGGTCGTAGGCCGCCTCGAGCTCGAGCACTGCCTCCATCAGGGTCTCGGGCATGTACCGGCCGCCGAAACGGCCGAACCGTCCGTCGCCCGTCATGCGGCCCGGAGCGCCTCCAGCGCCGTGCGGGGGCTCGGGGCCCACATGAGGGCCGAGCCGATCAGGAACGCGTCGCAGTCGGGCGCGAGCCGCCGGAGGTCCGCCGACGACGAGATGCCGCTCATCGAGACCACGGTCCTCCCATCGTCGCGGAGAGGCGGCGAGAGGCGCGATGTCGTCGAGAGGTCGATTCTGAGGGTGGTGAGATCCCGGTTGTTGATGCCGACGAGCCGGGCGTCTGTCCCGAGCGCGAGCTCGACCTCGGCCTCCGTCTGGACCTCGACGAGGGGCTCGAGCCCGGTCTCACGGGCGAGGTCCACGAACGCAGCGAGCCGGTCCCCGAGGACTTTCGCCATCAGAAGGACCGCATCGCCGCCGAGCGCCCGCGTCTCCGAGAGCTGCCGCTCGTCGATGATGAACTCCTTGCGGAGGAGCGGGACTCCGATAGCGGCCCGGAGCCGGGTCAGGCGGTCGGGGGCGCCCCCGAAGAACGAGGGCTCGGTCAGGACCGAGAGCGCGGCCGCGCCCCCCGCCACGAGCTCCCGCGCCAGCTCCGCGTGGTCGGGCACGGTCCGGAGCCGGCCGTGGGCCGGGGAGACGGGCTTGATCTCGGCGATGATCGCCCGGCCGCCCGGGCAGGCCGAGATCGCGCCGGCAAGGGACCGGACCGGTGGAGCGTCGTCGACCGGAAACTGGTCGCGCAGGGTGGCGCACCGGACCCGGGTGGACGCGATCACCTCGTCGAGAAACACGGCTCACCTCCCGTCGCCCGGACCAGGCGTTCGAGCCGGTCGAGTGCGGCCCCCGAGTCGATCGCCGCCTCGGCCGCCGTGAGGCCGGCGGCGAGGTGGGACCCCCGCCCCCCGAGGACGCACGCGGCCGCGGCGTTCAGGAGGACGACGTCGCGCGCCGCCCCCTCCTCCCCCGAATGGACCCGGAGCAGGATGCGCGCGTTCTCGTCCGGTCCCCCGCCGGCGAGGGCTGTGCACGAAACCCGGTCGAGTCCGAACTCCTCGGGGACGATTGTCATGGTCCTCACCCGGCCGTGGTCGAGTGCCGCCACTGAACTCTCGCCGGTCGTGGTCAGTTCGTCGAGCCCGCCGCCGTGCACCACGAAGGCCCGGTCCCGGCCGAGGGCCGCGAGCGCCTCCGCGACCGGCACGACGAGCGTCGGGTCGTAGACCCCGAGGAGCTGGGCGGTGGCGCCGGCCGGGTTCAGAAGCGGACCGAGGAGGTTGAAGACGGTCCGGATCCCCAGCTCGCGCCGGACCCCGGCCGCGTGCCGGAGGGCCGGGTGGTGGTCGGGGGCGTGGAGGTAGACGATACCGGCCTGGGCGAGGGTCCGGGCCGCGGCCTCGGGGTCAAGCGCGAGCCTCGCGCCGAGCGCCTCGAGGACGTCGCCCGAGCCGCACCGTGACGAGACCGCCCGGTTTCCGTGCTTGGCCACCGCGACGCCGGCACCGGCGGCGACGAGCGCCGCCCCGGTCGAGATGTTGAAGGTAGCCATACCGTCCCCCCCGGTCCCGCAGGTGTCGACGAGCGGCCCCGTCACCGCAGGACGGACGCGGACGCTGAACTCCTCCATGGTCCGGGCGAACGCGGCGAGCTCGGACGCGGTCTCCCCCCGTGTCCGGAGCGCGGCGAGGAGCCCGCCGATCTGGCCGTCGGTCGCCTCGCCGCGCATCACGCACTGCATCGCGCCGGTCGCGAGGTGCGGCGGGAGCTCCCGCCCCCGAACGGCCTCGGCGAGGGCTGCCTGAATCATCATGCCGCACCTCCATCGGTAAGGAAGTTCGCGACCAGCCTGTCGCCGCCTGCGGTCAGGCAGGACTCGGGGTGGAACTGGACGCCGTCGATGGGGAGATGCCGGTGCCGGACCCCCATGACGACCCCGTCCTCGCGGGCCCGGGCAGTCACGACGAGGTCGGGGGGCAGGCTCGCCTCGTCGACGGCGAGGGAGTGGTACCGGACCGCGGAGAACGGGGAAGGGAGCCCGGCAAAGAGGCCGCGCCCGTCGTGATCGATGGTCGCGGGCTTCCCGTGGACCACGGTCGGGGCCGGTCGGACCCGCCCGCCGAAGGCGGCGCAGATCGCCTGGTGGCCGAGGCAAACGCCGAGGGTCGGGACGCAGGGGGAGAGGGCCTCCAGCACCTCGCGGAACCGGGCCGCCTCATCTGGGCCGCCGGGACCCGGCGAGAGGACGACCCGCGCGCAACCGTGCGCGGCGAGCCGTTCGAGGGGGGCATCGATCGTCTCGACCACGACGTCGGCTCCGAGACGGCCGAGCTGCTGGTAGAGATTGTAGGTGAACGAGTCGAAGGCGTCCACCAGGAGCACCTTCACGGGCCCGCCTCCGCGGCGGCGAGCGCCGAGAGGACACCGAGCGCTTTCGCCCTGGTCTCGTCGTACTCCCGGGCGGAGATCGAATCGGCGACGATCCCGGCTCCGACCTGGACCGACGCGACGCCATCGCGGAGCACCGCAGTCCGGATGGCGATCGCGAGGTCCATGGTCCCCGCGAGGTCGAGGTACCCGACCGCGCCTGCGTAAACCCCGCGGGGTGCCGGCTCAAGGGCCTCGATGATCGACATCGCCCGGAGCTTCGGCGCACCGGAGACGGTGCCGGCCGGGAAACAGGCCGCGAGGGCGTCGAACCGGTCGCAGTCGTCCCGGAGGGTCGCAGTCACGGTCGAGACGATGTGCTGGACGTGCGAGTACCGTTCGACCTCCATGAACGGCCCGACGACGACGGAGCCGGTCGCGGCCACCCGTCCGAGATCGTTCCGTGCCAGGTCGACGAGCATCAGGTGCTCGGCCCGCTCCTTCTCGTCGGCGAGGAGTTCGGTTGCGAGAGCGGCGTCTTCATCGGGAGTGGCCCCGCGCGGGCGCGTTCCTGCAATCGGAACCGTCATGACCTGGCGCCCGTCGACGCGGAGGAGCATCTCAGGGCTCGCGCCGACGACTGCCCGATCGCCCTCTTCGACGAGGTAGAGGTAGGGGCCGGGGTTCCGGGCCCGGAGCGCCCGGTAGACCGCCAGCGGGTCGCCTGAGAACGGCCGGTCGATCCGGCGGGAGACCACGACCTGCAGGCAGTCCCCGGCGCGAACATGCGCGCGGGCCGACGAGACCGCCGCCTCGAACGCGGCCCGGTCCGTCTCCGACGTCGGAGCTGCCGTCCGTGTGCCGCGATCGGACCGGTGCCGGGATACCTCGTCGCCCTGCGGGACCGCTTCGCACCGATCGGCCATCGACGCGAGCCGTCCGACCGCCCTCCCGTAGACGGCGGCGAGGTCGTCTCCCGGCGCGACGATCGGGGAGGTGACGAGCGAGCAGGTGTCGGTCGAATGGTCGATCACGAGCAGGTCGCTTCCGAGGTAGAGGCGTGCGAGCGCCCCGTCCGTCCGGCCCTCCGGGCAGGCGGAACAGTCCCGGTGGAGGGCGGCCGCGAACTCGTACGAAAACGAGCCGACGAACCCGGCCGCAAGGCGAGGTGCAGGCAGGTCGGCGAGCTTGAAACGGGAGCAGAGATCCCGGAGCCGCTCGATCACGGTCGCGCCCGCGAGGTCGCGGGCGAGAGCGGCCGCATCCGTCTCGCCGGAGAGCTCGGTCCGGTCCTCATAGAACCGGACCGCCAGGCGTGGGGCGGGTATGATGAACGAGAAACGGGCGAGCCCTCCGGGCCCTTCGACCGACTCGAGGAGGAAGCCGACCGGCTTCCTGAAGGCCGCGTAGAGGCGTACGGGCGACCTCCCCGCGAGCGGTATCGTCCGGACCACGGGGGCCAGGAGCGGTTCCGTTGCACCACGCAGGGCCCTGACAAAGGTCTCTTCGCTGGTGTGCGTGGCGGGGGGCGGGGTCACAATCCGGCTCCCGCAATTGTCAATTTTGATACATCGTTGTATTTCATTGTACATTACGAGGGCAATGTACAGGTATATACTTTGTTGATCGAATATGGTAAAAATGCCTCAGGAGCCCGAGACGAGGGCCGAATGGTCGATGATCACCCCGACCAGGAGCGGGACTCCGTCAGCCCCGACGCGGAGGCTCGACTTGCGGACGAGGACCCGCGACCTGCCACCTCCTGCGGCAGGGAGAGTCGTGCAGTAGACCCGCTCGCCGGGATGCTCGAGGATCTCGGCGTCGGTCGCGACGAAGGCCGCGCGGTCCTCCTCAGGGATCACCTCATCCACGGTCGCGCCGAGTACCTCGGTCCGGCCGCGCCCGACCATCGCGGCAAAGACGTCGTTGCACTCGACGAAGACGCCGGCGGAATCGAGCGCATAGAAGGGGTGAGGGAATTCATCGATGAAGTGCTGCACGAAGACGGCCTGCTTCTGGAGCGCCTCCTCGGCTTTCTGGCACCCGGTCAGGTCGGTCAAGACCAGGTACCTCGTGATCTCGCCCTCGTGCTCGACGGCCGAGAGGCGCGCGTAGAGGTACCGTTCCGTGCCGCCCTGACGAACCCAGCACCGGAACTCCCGCGGGTTAAGGGGCTCGGCAATATGCGCCGCGATCAGGGCCGCGGCCCGTTCGCGGTCGGGCTCCGCGACGAGCCCGGCCAGATCGCAACCGGCCAGGTTGTTCCCCAGGAGCTCGGTTGCGCGGCTGTTCGCGAAGACGAGGGCCTCGCCGCGGTAGATCAGGACACCGTCCTGCACGTTTTCGGCGAGACCGCGGAAGAGCGCCTCGGAGGCGGCGAGCGCCTCCGCGGACAACCGCTGCTCGGTGATGTCGCCGAGGACGAGGACGGTCCCGTGCTCTCCCTCCTCGAAGACCATCGGGATCGCCCGGCACCAGTACCAGCGCTCGTCCTCGCCCTCGAGGTGTATCTCGCTGGTCGTCACCTGGCCGGCCGCGGCCCGATCGAGGTGCCGGACCAGATCGTGCATCAGGGGGTCGGGGGCAGGCAGGTACTCCAGCCGCTGCCCGATTACGCGGTCCCTCGGCAGCGCCAGGAGCGCGAGGGCCGCGTCGTTCGCCTCGTTCACGCGCCGCTCCTCGTCGAGGACCAGGATCGGCTCCTCCGCGATCGAGAGCATGGACGCGACCGGGAGGCGTTTCGCGAGGGTGAAGACCTTGGCCATGCCGAAGGTCCGCATCTCGACCTGTCCCGAGGCCCGGAGCACGTCGAGGTACCGCCCCACGGAGTGCTTGTTCTTTCCGAGTGCCGCGGCGATCTCGGTCACGGACATGCCCTGCAGCTGTTCGCGGAGGATCTCCCGGATGCGGGTGAGCTCGGCGTCGAGGCGGGTCATTGGTGTATCAATTGACCATGTCACTATATAGTCCTTGATGTCGTGTGCATCCGGTATGTGCAGCATTCATATGTAACCAATAAGCGATCCCTTTAAATTGCTGAAGGTCATTCGTGTGTGAGCAGATCGCATCGGAGTCAGTTCTCATGCAAACGAGTGGAATCCTTCGGACGGCGATCGGGTGCGCGGTGGCCGCGCTCCTCATCGCCGCCCTCATCGCGTCGCCGGCCGCGGCCGGCGCGAAGTACACGTCGGGCGGCCCCGAGCTCTCGGCCTCGATCGCGGGGTCGAACGAGGCCCCGGCCGGCCAGACCGTCACCCTGAACGTCGTGGTCCAGAACACGGGCCTGGTCGACTCGAAGATGGTCGGCACGACCGTGGTCGAGCGCACGGACCTGCCGAACACGGCCAAGTCCGTGACCGTCGCCCTCACCGGCACGAACGGCATCGCGGTCGAGTCCGACCCGCAGATGATCGGCGACGTCCTCGGCGGTGCCGCGGCCAAGGCGACCTTCGTGGTCCGCATTCCGGCCGGCACGGCCTCGGGCACGTACACCCTGCCGCTCGCCCTGAACTACACCTATCTCGCATCGGCCGAGCAGATCGGCGGCGACTCGATCAACTACCAGTACCAGGACGTCCACGAGACGATTCCACTCACCCTGACCGTCCGGCCCGAGGTCGTACTCGAGGTCGTCGACGTGACGACCGAGTCGCTCAACGTCGGGACCGAGGGCTACCTGAACCTCACGGTCAGGAACGCCGGGACCGAGCCCGCGACCGACGCCATCGTCCGTGTCGTCCGGAACGGCCAGTCCCCCATCACCCCGGTCGACAGTTCGGCCTACGTCGGTGCGTTCGCCCCGGGCCAGACCGTGCAGCTGCGGTACAAGGTCGCCGTCTCCTCCGAGGCCGCGGCCCAGTCCTACCCGATCGACCTCGCGGTCAGCTACGACGACCGTGACGGCATCAACCGCACGGGCCGGCCCGTGACCATCGGCGTCCCGATCGGCGGCAAGATCGGCTTCGCCGTCGTCTCGGCCCCGGCATCGGTCGCGGCCGGCGAGAAGACCGTGCTCGAGGTCGTCTACAAGAACACCGGCGCCGCGCCCGTGGCGGCGGCCCAGGCCCGGCTCTCGGCCGTGGACCCGTTCACCTCCTCGGACGACACGGCCTATCTCGGCGACATGCAGCCCGGCGAGGAGAAGACCGCCCGCTTCGAGGTCTCGGCCGACGCCGGCGCCACGGCCAAGGAGTACGGCCTCGACTCCGAGGTCCGGTACCGCGACGCCCTCGACAACTCCTAGATCTCCGACACCATGAAGGTCCCCGTCGCCGTCACCTCCGGCGGCAGTCTCCTCGGGTCGCCCCTCGTCCTCGCGCTCGTCGCGGCCCTGCTCATCGGGGGCGGGTATGTCGTGTACCGCCGCCGGAAGGGTACGGCCTAGACGGGTCGATTGGCCGGCCCGTCGCGGCCGGCCACCCGTTCTTCTTCAGGAGGTCTCATGAGATCCCCATTCACGCTTCTTGCCGGGCTGATCAACGCGTACCCCAAGGTCGTGGCCGGCCTCTTCCTGGTCGTGCTCGTCGCCTCGCTCTACGGGACGACCCTGATCTCGATGGAGACCGGGACGGCCGGTTACCTGGACTCGTCCACTGCCTTCGGCCAGAGCTATGACGAGTATACCTCGACCTTCAGCTCCGACGCCGTGATACTGCTGGTCGAGTCGGACGACTCGACCGGCGTCGAGCAGCTCCAGTTCCTGGACGCCCTCGAGGAAGACCTGCGCCAGCAGGAGAACGTCAAATCGGTCGCATCGATCGCCGATCTGGTCAAGCAGGCGAACGGGGGGACGGTGCCGACCTCGGGAGCCGAGGTGACCGCGATCAAGGCCTCGATACCCCGGGACCTGCTCGACCGGTACGTCCCCTCGAACACCTTCACGCTGGTCCAGATAGCGCTCGAGGCGGGCCTCTCCAAGGACCAGAGCACCGCGGCGCTCAACAACGTCCAGTCGTTCGTCTCGAGCTCGGACGTGCCCCCCGGGACGACCGTCTCGGTGACCGGGAGCACCGCGTTCGCGCAGCAGATGGCGACCGAGATGGAAACCTCGACAGGCACCCTGATCGGGGTCGCGATGCTCCTGTTGATCGTCGTGACGGGCCTGCTCTTCGGGTACGTCAGCCACCGCTTCCTGCCCGTGCTGATCGTCGCCGTCGGCCTGGTCATGACCTTCGGGGTCATGGGCCTGATAGGACTCAAGATCAGCATGGCCGCGATCGGGGCGTTCCCGATCCTGATCGGGCTCGGGATCGATTACGCGATCCAGTTCCAGTCCCGGCTCGAGGAGGAGTCACGCAAAGGGACGCTCGTCGAGGCGGTCCGGCAGACGATGGAGAACACCGGTCCGGCCGTCTTCTACGCGATGTTCGCGACCGCGATGGGCTTTGCCGCCCTCTTCCTCTCGCCGATCCCGATGCTCCAGGGCTTCGCCCTCGTCTCGATCGTCGGGATCGCTTCCTGCTACGCGGTCTCGCTCGTCGGCATCCCCGTCTACGCCCGGCTGGTCAACTACCGACCGAAGGGCGTCCACGCGGAGGTGCACGAGGCGACTGGGTACGACCGGTTCCTCGGCACCCTCTCGGTCCGGATCGCGAAGAACCCTCTGCCCCTGCTCGCCGTTGTCGGCCTCGTGGCGCTCGTCGGGGTCGCGCTCGACCCGTCCATCCCCATCTCCACGGACGAGAACTCGTTCGTTCCCCAGGACATGCCGGCCCTGGTCCTGATGGAGAAGGTGAGCCGGACCATGGGTTCGACCTCCCCGGTCCCGATCTTCGTCAGGGGGGACGGGGTCGATAGCCTGGACTCGATGAACTGGATGCTCGAGTTCGAGAAGTATGCACTTGAGCATCACGCGGACCGACTGACGGGCGCAACCAGCATCGCCGACCTCGTGGTCCAGTACAACGGCGGCACGATGCCGGCAACGGAGACCGAACTCCAGGCCGTGCTCGCCGCCATGCCCGAGGCGGCGAAGAGCCCCTACCTCTCGGGGCACGGTACCGCGCAGATCCAGTTCTCCTCCGCCAAGATGGGGATGCCGGTCCAGGCGGCCCTCAAGACGCAGCTCGAGGACGAGCTCGCGTTCATCAACCCGCCCCCGGGGATCGTCGCGGAGCCCACGGGATCGTTCACGCTCTTCACGAAGCTGATCGGCGACATCGCGGAGAACAAGGACAAGATGACCGTGCTCGGCTTCGTCCTGGTCCTCGGCACTCTGCTCGTCGTCTACCGGAAGATCGACGCGGCCGCCCCCCTGATCCCGATCGTCGCGGTGGTCGGCTGGAACGCCGTCGCCATGACTCTGCTCGGGATCGACTACACTCCGCTCACGGCGACCCTCGGCGCGATGACGATCGGAGTCGCGGCCGAGTACACGATCCTGGTGCTCGAGCGGTTCCTCGAGGAGCGGGAGAGGACCGGCGATGTCTTCGTCGCGATCGAGCACTCGGTCCAGAAGATCGGGCGCGCGATCACCGTCTCGGGGCTCGCGACCATCGCCGCGTTCTCGGCCCTCTGCGTCTCGACCTTCCCCATGATCTCGAACTTCGGGGTCACGACCGTGATCGCGGTCGGCTTTTCCCTGATCGGCGCGATCGTGGTGATGCCCGCGGCCCTCGTCGTGGTGGACAGGGCCCAGACGCGGATCGAGCACCGCCGCGAGGCCCGGTCCGGCGCCGCCGCCTGACCGGCTCGCCCCTCTTTTTACCTTCCGGACACAAACGATCGATCATGACGATGGCGATCGCGGCGGACGGGCTGGCCCGGTCCTTCGGCACGGTCCGGGCCGTGGACGGGGTCTCGTTCGAGGTCTCCAGGGGGGAGGTCTTCGGCCTGCTCGGGCCGAACGGCGCGGGCAAGACGACCCTGATCCGGCTCCTCGCGGGCGTCCTCACCCCCGATGCCGGCTCGGCCCGGGTGCTCGGTCTCGACCCCACCATCGACGGATCGGCCGTCCGGAGCCGGTGCGGGGTCCTGACCGAGACGCCGGCCGTGTACGAACGGCTCACGGCCCGGCAGAACCTCGCCTTCGCGGCCGACGTCTTCGGCGTGCCCGCCCCCGGGGTCGGGCGCCGCGTGGCCGACCTCCTCGCCCGGTTCTCGCTCCAGGACCGCGCCGACGAGCCCGTCGGCGGGTTCTCGAAGGGGATGAAGCAGCGGCTCGCCCTCGCCAGGGCCCTCATCCACGACCCTGAACTCCTCTTCCTCGACGAGCCGACGGCCGGCCTCGACCCGGCGGCCTCGCGGCAGGTCCACGACCTGGTCGACGCCCTCCGCGACGAGGGGCGCACGGTCGTGCTCTGCACCCACCACCTGGTCGAGGCCGAGGCCCTCTGCGACCGCGTCGGCGTCCTCGCGAAGGGGAGACTGATCGCGCTCGGCACGGTCCGCGACCTCTCCGACCGCCTGCTCGCGGCCTCGCCGGTCGCGCTCTCGTTCCTCGACCCCGTGACCGACGCGGTCGCCGCAGCGGTCGGCGCCGCCCCCGGCGTCACGATCGCCGAGCGGGAGGAGCAGCGCCTCGTCCTCGCGGCCCCCGACGACGGGGCGGCCGCCGACGCGATCTCCGCCGCGGTCCGGGCCGGTGGGCGGGTCGTCGCGGCCGGCCGACGGGAGCACACGCTCGAAGAGGTCTACTTCGCGCTCCAGGAGGCGCCGGCATGAACTGGCGCACGGTCCGGGCGGTCGCGACCAAGGACCTGCTGGAGGTCCGGAAGAACCGGATCGCGATCTGGTCGATCCTCGGGCTCTCATTCTTCCTCTCGGTCGGGATGCCGCTCCTGATCGGCCTGCTGCCGTTCGCGGCCGGGCCGTCGTCGGGCGACCTCGGGCCGTTCGAGACACTCACGCACCTGCTGCCGCCGGGGCTCCAGGACCTGCCGATCGGCTCCCGGATGGTCGTGCTGATGCTCGGGTACTTCCTCGCGCCGCTCTTCCTGATCATCCCGCTGATGGTGGCCGCGATCGTCGGGGCCGAGTCGTTCGTCGGCGAAAAAGAGCGGCACACGCTCGAGGGGCTGCTCTACACCCCCGCGACCGACCTCGACCTCTACGCGGGCAAGGTGCTCGCGGGGGCCGTGCCGGCCGTCGCCGCGGCCTTCCTGAACTTCGGGATCTACGCGGTGATGGTGAACCTGGTCACGGCCCCCCTCGTGGGCGGAATCTGGTTCCCCACGGTCTCCGCGCTCGCGCTCGCGGTCTGGGTCGGCCCCGCCGTCGCCCTCCTCGGCGTCTCGGCCTCGGTCCTGGTCTCGACCCGGGTCGAGACCTTCCTCGAGGCGAACCAGCTGACCGGCCTGCTCTCGCTCGTGATCGTCGCGCTGATGGTCGGGCAGGGCTCGGGCCTGCTCCTGCTCTCGCTCCCGGTGCTGCTGCTGGTCGGGCTCGTCTTCTACGGGATCGACGTCGTTTTAATACGGATCGGCGCCGCGATCTTCTCGCGCGACCGGCTCATGGCCCGGGCTTGACGAGCAGGGTCGAGACCGGGCTGTTCTCGATCACGTAGCCCGAGACCGAGCCGACGAGGAGGCGCCGGATCAGGCTCTTCTCGCGCACGCCGAGCACGACCAGGTCCGCGTGCACCTCTTTGGCCACCCGGACGATCTCCTCGCCCGGCGACCCCTCGGGGGTGTGGACCGCGATCACCGTGCCGTGCATCTCCGCGTGCTCCCGCATCCGCCGGACGACCGACTCGGCATCGTCGGCCTCCCCCGTCTCGACCGGCCCGTCGGGTCCCATCACGGTGCCCTCGTCCTCGTCGTCGCTCCCGAGGAGATTGGCAAGGACGCCCGCGTGGACCGCGTGCACCACGTGGACGTCGCTGTCGAAACGCCGGGAGATCGCGATCGCGGCTTCGAGGACCTCCTCGGCGAGGTCGGTCCCGTCGACGGCCGCAAGAATCCGTTTGAAAACTGGCATGGCACTTCGTCGTCCGGAGGCTGGACGCTGCAACAACGATAGGGCGATTCAGGTATATCAACGTACGGCGCGGGGGACCGCCCGTTCGGCGCGGTCATCCCGGCGCGGACGGTCCGGTACCGTCCCCGTCGAGACGCCGGATCCGGCTTTCCCGCTCCCTCGCCGAGCGGTACGACTCCTCGGCCCGCTTCCAGTCCGAGATGTCGCGCAGGGTCTGGATCGCCCCGATCTCGACCCCGTCCCGGCCGGCGAGCGGGGAGGCCTTCCCCCAGAGGTATCCTCCGCGCCCGCCGCGGAGCGAGGCGATGGGGGTCTCGAAGTAGAGGGTCTCGCCGAACCGGCGCACGCCCGGGTAGGTCCGCGCGAGCTCCTCCGTCGAGAACTCGAGGAGGTCGATCAGGACCGGGAAGGCGCCGTCGAACTTCGCGAAGGCGCGTCCGTAGTCGCTCGTGCCCGTGACCTCCTCCCGCCCGATACCGCTCAGGCTCTCCATCGCCCGGTTCCAGGCCACGACCCGCCGCTCGCGGTCCACGATGAAGGTCGCGTCCGGCATGAACTCGATCGTCTCCTGGAGCTTGCCGCGGCTCAGCTGGAGCGCCTCCTCGGTCCGCCGCCGCTCGGTGATATCGACGACCGAGACGAGGGGACAGAGAAACTCTCCGGCGGCGTCGAACACCAGCGAGGCCGAGACCTGGGTCATGAACGGCTGGCCGTCCCGCCGCCGGCACCGGACCTCGCCGAACCACTGCCGGTCCCGGTGGAGCGCGGTCCCCATCTCCGCGAGGATCGCCGCCTCCGGGAGACCGTCGAGCACGAGGTCGCGGTAGTCCCTCCCGGCCAGTTCCCGCGGGTCGTCGTACCCGAACATCGCGGCGAAGGCCCGGTTGACGTACTCGAAGTGCCGGTCGTTGTCGACGATCGCGATCCCGTCGACCGAGGCGGCGATGGCGGACTCCTTGACCTGCAGCTCCCGCTGCCGCTCGTGCTCCTCGGTCACGTCGTGGCCGACAATCTGGTACTCGACGACCGTGCCGTCGGGGCCGAAAAGAGCCCGGTCTGACGATTTCAGCCAGCACAACTCGCCGTCCTTGTTGCGGGCCTGATAGAGGTACTCGGCGATCGGGGATTCCCGGGTTGTGCTTTTCCGGAGATCAAGAATGTGCTGCACGTCCTCCGGTGCCAGCACCGTCCTGATGTCGATCGCTGCAAGGTCGTCGGTCTCCCCGATACCGAAGAACCGGCGAGCTGCAGTGTTGGCAAACGTGACCGTCAGGTCCGGCCGGTGCCGGACGATCATCTCGGTCTGGTCCTCGACCACGGCCCGGTACCGCGCCTCGTTCTCGGTGATCTGCCGTTCGTACTCCCGCTCGGCCGTCACGTCCTCGATGATGACCGTGCACCCGCTCCCGCCGTCATCGAAGACGGTCGGGATCAGGGAGGTGCGGGCGTGGACCGTCCGGCCGGCGTGCTCGAAGGAGATCTCGTGCCGCTCGGCCTCCCCCGTGCCGTCGGCCGCGGGGAGCACGAGCCCCCGGAGCGGGGCCACCTCGACCCGGTCGAACCGCTCGCCNNGCGGCAGCTGCCAGAAGTCGAGCAGGCGGTCGTTCGCCTGGATGATCCGGCCCTCGTCGTCGACGACCACGATCTGCTCTCGTGCGAACCGGAGCAGGCCCGAGAGCGGCACCCGCTGGGAGACCGTGTAGATCTTGGCCATCCCGATCTGCCGGATCTCCACCTGGCCCGTGAAGAGCAGGATCTCGAGGTACTTGGCCGCCGAGTTCCGGTT
>DAEF01000012.1 GCA_002495225.1 Methanoregulaceae archaeon UBA288
CGAGGCGGCCCGCGCCGCGATCCTCGGGGCCGTGGACGAGGGCTGCCGGGAGCTCGGCCTTCCGGGGGCGAGCGTGACCCTTGCCGTGCCCGGCGGCGCGGCGATCGCCCTGCGGACCCTCAACGCGCGGGTGGGGATCGAGGGCGGGATCTCGCTGCTCGGGACCACCGGGCTGGTCGAGCCCTGGGACGACCACCTGGGCGACGCCGTGCTCGCGCGGGTCGCTGCCGCCGACCCCGTCGTGCTGACGACCGGCCGGATCGGCCTCGGTCACGCCCGGCGCCGGTATCCCGGCACAGAGGTCGTGCTGGTCGGCGGCCGGATCGGCGAGGCGATCTCCGCGGCCCCGGGAGGGGTGACGCTCTTCGGCCTCCCGGCCCTGGTCCTGAAGCACCTCCTGCCCGACGTCCTCGCGGGGACCGGCTGCGCGACGGTCGAGGAGCTCGCCGCGACCCCCGCGTTCGCCACGGCAACCGTGCGGGCCTTCGAGGCGGCATCCGCCCGGTACCCGGGCCTCCGCGTCGTGCTGATCGACCGTGCGGGCGCCGTCATCGCGGAGGGGCCATGAGGATCGTCGGGGTCGGCTGCGGCCCGGCTCTTCTCACCCCCCGCGCCGCCGCGATCGTCCGCGACGCTGACGAGGTATGGGGCTCGGCACGGGCCATCGAGCTCGCCGCCGACGCGCTCCGCCCTGGCTGCCCAATCCACGAGATCGAGGACTACCGCGGACTCCGCGACCTACCCCCCGGGGCCGTCGTGCTCTCGACCGGGGACCCGATGCTCTCGGGCCTCGGGTACCTGCCGGGGGAGGTGGAGCCCGGGATCTCGTCGCTCCAGGTTGCGCTGGCCCGGCTCCGGATACCCTGGACCCGCGTCTCGGTCCTGACTGCCCACGGCAGGGACCACGACGAGGCCGTGGGCGGCGCTGTTGACGAGGTGGGACGGGGCCGGGTCGCGTTTCTGATCGCGGACCCGGCTTTTCCCGTTGGACTTCTCGCGGCAGCCCTCGCCCCGCTCGGCGACGGCATCCGGATCGCGGTCTGCGAGCGCCTCGGATATCCCGACGAGCGGATCGCGGTCGGCACCCCCGGAACGCCCCCGGAGCCCCTATCGCCCCTCTTCGTGGTCCTCGCGGGCCGGTTCTAGCGCAGGCGTTCGACCCGGACCTGCGGCAGCAGGGCCTCGACGTCCTCCCGCTGCCCGAGCGCGGTCCCCGCATGCAGCGTGCTCGCCGTCCCCGCCGCAACCGCCCAGCGGACGGCCTCGTCGGGCCGCAGCCCCCTGGAGAGCCCGTGCACGAACCCGGCGACGGCCGAATCGCCGGCCCCGATCGTGTTCACCACCTCGACGTCGGGCGGGATGGCGTGCCAGGCCCCGTCTCTTCCCGAGAGCACGATGCCGTCCGGGCCCATCGAGGCCAGGACGATCTCGACGCCGGCATCGAGCGGCTCCCCGGTCGCCTCGAGCACCTGGTCCACTCCCTCGAGATCGCGCCCGACCAGTTCGCCGAGCTCGTGGACGTTCGGCTTGATCGCGTACGGGCGGCCCCGGATCCCCCCGCGGAGGGCCTCGCCATCCGCGTCGAGCACGACCCGCGCGCCGTGATCGCGTCCGATCTCGACACAGGCCCGGTAGATCGCTGGCTTGACGTTCGGGGGGAGGGAGCCCCCTATCGAGAACGCGGTCATCCCCGAAAGACCGCGAAGCTTCCGGAGGAGGTTCATGATCGCTCGAGGCTCTATCTCGGGGCCTTTCGAGTTCAGCGTCATCTGGCAGTCCGCGTCGTGCTGTCGAATGATGATGTTCGACCGCGTATCGCCCGAGATCCGGATAAAGTCGCAGGCGACGCCTTCGCCGACGAGCAGGGCCTCGAGCTCGTCGCCGCGGAACCCACCGACGAACCCGAGCGCAGTGTTCGGCGTGCCCAGTGCGGTCAGCACCTTCGAGACACCGATCCCTTTGCCCCCCGGGAAGAGGTGCTCCTGGATGATGCGGTTCGGGACGTCGCAGGCAAGCCCATCCACGTTGATGGTGCGGTCGAGGGCGGGGTTGAGCGTGAGCGTGTAGATCATGATATCGACTGGTGGAGCATCGGCGACGGGGGTATTCAGGGTTTCGGCGAAGACACAAAACTCCGATACCCGGTCGGCTTTGGTAATCGGGTGTATCCTGCTGCCGTGACACCCGGGTACTGCTGCTGACGTCCCCGTGGATACTCTTTGCCCAGATCCTGTGATCCCTTGATATATCCCCGGGGACACCAAAGAGAAAGACATATGTGTCTTTCCATCGACCGGAAAACCGGTAGAGGTGAATTAGGATGACGACAGAGGAGCAGGCAGAGGGAACCGTTGGCATTGCCGTCGATGGTGCCAACAATGTGTTTGTCATGGACCCGGCCACCTGCCGGGTCAAGAAATACTCGCCGTCGGGTGAGTTCATCGGAGAGTGGAGCTGTGCGGGCCAGGGCGATCTGAACGAGCAGAAGTCCGTCGGCGTGACCGTCGACGGCGCGGGGAACGTCTACCTGCTGGACGCGGAGACGTACCAGATGCGGAAGTTTACCTCGTCGGGTCAGTTCGTCGGGGCGTGGGGCTTCGGTAGCGGCGAGGAAGCGGGGAAGGCAACCGCTCCCGCTTCCCAGGCTGCAGTGCCGAAGGCAACCTCATCGCCCGCCGCGCAGACTGCTGCAGCGATGAAAGCGGCCGCCGATCAGAAGGCAGGTGCCGCCGCTCCCGGTGAAGCAGCCGCGAAGGGCGTCGACGCGGCGAAGTCCGCCGCAGCGGGAGTGGCCGCGACAGGAGCAGCTGCCGCAGGCAAGGCGACGGAGACCGTCAAGTCGGCAGCGGCCGGTGCCGCCGCCGCTCCCGGAGCGGCAGCCGCGAAGGGCGTCGACGCGGCGAAGTCCGCCGCAGCGACAGGAGCAGCTGCCGCAGGCAAGGCGACGGAGACCGTCAAGTCCGCCGTGGGCGGGGCTCCGGCGCCGGGTGACGGGTTGAAGACTCCCGTTCCACCCGAGCCGGCCACACCGGCCAAGCGCCCGTGGTGGCAGTTCTGGAAGTAGATCTGCCGGTGTGCCGCCGTCGATGTCCCCAGGGTTGGGGAGTGTGGACGGTGAGAATGCCATGAGAGGGGCGCTACCTCTCTCCACTTTCTTTTCTGCGTTCGTCTCCTGATAGGGCCGCTGTAACGACCGTCTGGTTCCGACAGTTCCCGGCCCGGGCCAAAAAGAGTCATGAAACCAGGCGAGTCGCCTGGATTCGTAACACCGAAAAAAGGTATTAGATGTAGAGCGGCGCGAGCACGAGGGCCGTGGTCGCCAGCAGCTTGACCAGCACGTGGAGCGAGGGGCCGGCCGTGTCCTTGAACGGGTCGCCGACCGTGTCGCCCACGACTGCCGCCTTGTGGGCGTCCGAGCCCTTACCGCCGTACTCGCCGGTCTCGATGAACTTCTTGACGTTGTCCCACGCGCCGCCGCTGTTGTTGAGCACGAGGGCCATCATCAGGCCGACGATCGTCGCGACCATCAAAAACGAGGCCATCGCCTCGAACTTCAGGAGGTAGCCGACGACCACGGGGAAGAGGACGACCAGGAGGCCCGGCAAGACCATATTCTTCAGGGCGCCCTTGGTCGTGATGTCGACGCATGCCCCGTAGTCGGGCTTCTTCGTCCCGGCCAGGATGCCCGGGTCCTTGAACTGGCGCCGGACCTCCTCGATGATGTACCCGGCCGTCTTGCCGACGGCCCGGATCGCGAGCGACGCGAAGACGAAGACGAGCATCGCGCCGAAGAGCCCGCCGACGAAGACCGGCAGGCTCGCCATGTTCACGACCTCGAACGGCGTGCCCCTGAGGAGCGAGACGTCGGTCATGTAGGCGTTGAAGAGCAGGAAGGCCGAGAGCGCGGCCGAACCGACCGCGTACCCCTTGGTCAGGGCCTTGGTCGTGTTGCCGGCCGAGTCGAGCGCGGCGATCCGGTCCATCACCACGTCGGGCTGGCCCGACATCTCGACGATCCCGCCCGCGTTGTCGACGATCGGGCCGAAGGTGTCCATCGCGAGGACGTACGCGACCGGCGCCAGCATGCCGATCGTCGCGACGGCCGTGCCGTAGAGGCCGCCGTTCATGACCCCGGACTGCACGCCGCAGTAGTAGGACGCGAGGAGCGCGGCGCCGATCGCGATCGCGGAGATCCCGGTCGTCTCGAGGCCGACCGCGAAACCTGAGATGATGTTCGTGGCCGAGCCGGTCAGCGAGGACTTCGCCATCTCCTTCACGGGCCTGTACCGGCTGTCCGTGTAATAGAGGGTCAGGTAGAGGAAGACCACCGAGAGGACCAGGCCGATAACGGCTGCATAGAAGAACCAGATGTTCCCGAGCAGCACGTCGACGGCGAAGTAGAGGAGGACGGCCGAGATGATCGCGGTCACGTAGTATCCGCGGTTCAGTGCGTCCATCGGGTTCCCGGAGTTGCCCGACGATTCGGTCACCGTCAGGATCCCGACGATCGTCGCGATCAGGCCGAGGGCGCCCGCGACCAGCGGGAACAGGACGCCGTTGACGCCGAAGACGCCGAAGAGGGCGACCCCCAGGATCATCGCGCCGATGTTCTCGGCCACGGTCGACTCGAAGAGGTCCGCACCACGCCCGGCACAGTCGCCGACGTTGTCGCCGACGAGATCCGCGATCACGGCCGGGTTCCGGGGGTCGTCCTCGGGGATGCCCGCCTCGACCTTGCCCACGAGGTCGGCGCCGACGTCGGCGGCCTTCGTGTAGATCCCGCCGCCCAGCTGGGCGAAGAGCGCGATGAACGAGGCGCCGAAGGCGAAGCCGACGATCAGCAGGGGAGTCGTCTGGGGATCGCCGCCGAAGGCCGTGAAGATGATCGAGACGCCGAGGAGCGAGAGCGCGACGATCGTCAGGCCCGAGACGGCCCCGCCGCGAAGCGCGACCACGATCGCCTTGCCGAGGCTCGTCTGCGCAGCCGCGGCCGAACGGAGGTTCGCGTGGACGCTGGTCCACATCCCGATGATCCCGGCCACGCCGGACAGCGCCGCCCCGAACAGGAATGAGATCGCGGTCGGGATCGCGAGCTCGGCCCTGCCGGTCAGGTAGTAGACTCCGACGAGGAGCAGGGCCGTGACCACGCCGATGATGGCGATGGTCGTGTACTGCCGGCGCAGAAAGGCCAGCGTGCCCTCCTTGATCGCGGCGGCCACATCGCGCATTCCCGCCGTGCCCGTGTCGGCACGCATCACCTGCATCGCAAAGATTCCAGCCACCACGAGGGCGATCACGCCGATGGCACCTGTCAGCATCAAATGGGGTTGAATATACATGGGTCACCTCTCGAGCACAGTTATGGATGTGATACCGTAGGATTGGTACTCATACTTGACGTGCGAGACTATAACTATCCATCGTCGGGATAATAAAGGCTAACGCTTTCTATTTCGGCTCTATCACGACCTGTTCGGGCTCCGCCTCACACGGCACCCTGAGAATTTCCCGGCGAACCACGCAGAGGGAGCCGATCACTCCGACCACGATGTTGTAGTAGTAGAGCAGAGCCCGCCAGAGAAGGACGAAGACCCCGACGATCGATGACGGCACGATCAGGGCGTAGAGCGAGGCGGCCGCGATCTCGGCGATCCCCGATGAACCCGGCGTGAGCGGCGCCAGGCTCACGATCGCGATGATCAGCTGGAACAGGAACGACTCGGCAACAAACGGGGCCTGGCCCAGGGCGATCAGGATCAGGGACGCGACAAAGAACTCCGAGGACCAGAACAGGGCCGTGCAGATCCCGCCCGTCACGAGTCCGCGCCGCCCCTGGGTGGTAAAGAAGACCAGGCCTGCGAAAAGTGCGTCCGTCTCCCGCTCGGCCCCCGCGATCATCTTTCGGATCCGCTCGCCGGGGAACCGGCGCTCGGCCCATACGAGCACGCGCATGACGATGCTTTTCACCCGCGCGGGCCGCCGCACGGCGAGGGCGAGGAGCAGGATCAGCCCGACCATGATGATCCAGGCGGCACCCATCCCTGCGATGATCCAGGGAGGAAGCGAGAGCCAGAGCGGGCCGAGGGCGATCATGGCGACCACGCCCATAAGGGAGAGCACGACCCCGTCGAGGACGCGCTCCATCAGCGCCACCGCGGTCGCATCCCCGATCTTGAGCCCGGCCCTGTAAAGACCGTGGATGCGGACGGGCTCACCGCCGGCCTGCCCGGGCGTGATCGCGCCGGCGAAGAGGTTCGCGGTCACGACCAGGAACGCGTATCCGGCGCCGACACGGTAGTGGAGCGCCTTGGAGAGCTCGGTCATCCGGTAGGCCCAGAAGACGAGGGAGAAGGTGCGGAGCAGGAGCGCGAGCAGGAGGTAGACCGGGTTGAAGTCCAGCAGGAGCTCGAGCGTCTCCCGGTCGACGGTCAGGTAGAGGACCACGCCCAGGACTACGAGAGAGAAACCGATCGAGAGCCATGCCCACCGTCTCTGGGTTCTATCCATGGCAACGGACCCTGCTCCGTACTATCACACCGGAGGAACTTGAGTATGCCGGGCTTTCTCCGTCACCGGGCGCCACCGAGCAGATCCTGGGCCTGGATCGTGAAGCGAGGTATCGTCGGGAACTCGGAGGCGCGGCCCCGGCGTGACCGGGCCCCACGGTGGAGCAGAAGACGACCGGGTCCTCGCCGGGGAGGACCTCATATTGATAGCGATTGATCACGCCCGGTGCAGATTCGAGCCGGACAGCCTCGCGCTCGACGACGTCCCCGGCAGCGGTGCCCAGGACAGAGACAAGTACGCGCGGGGCACGGCAGTGCCGGTCGAGGACCCCGGTCCCGGCCCGCCCGGCATCCGGGATCAGGCCCGTCCCGCGGCCCATGGTCGGCCAGGCAGAGTCGAGGGGGTGAACGACCTGCCCGGCCGGAGCGCTGTGGTGCCCGGGCCGCGAGCAGGCCCCGCGCGGCGATCCCGGGGTGGACCTCGAGGGGATCCGGGAGCCGGAATCCCTCTGCCCGGACGAGCCCGCCGTCGAGGAAATCGTCATCGGGCGCCCCCGGTGGGGGACGTCGCCGCCGTCCATCGGCACGACGCGGTCGGCCCGGGCGCTCGCGAGATTGGAACTGTCCGGTTACAGGGCGCGGGGCCCGAGCCGTTCGGCCAGGCGATCGACCTGTGCCGCGGCCGTCCCGGTATACCGCTCGGGGTCGAGAAGGCCGTCGAGCTCGTCTGTCGCGACGAGGTTCGTCACGGCCGGGCGGGCGGCGAGCACCTCCGCGAGCGGTCGTTCGGCTGCCCGCGCCTCCATCGAGGCGACGCGGACCAGCTCGTGCGCCTCCTGCCGGTCCATGCCCCGCTGGGTCAGGGCGATCATGACGGACTCGGCCATGTTCACGTCCTGGAGGATGTGCAGGTTGGCGCGGATCCGGTCCTCGTGCAGGACGAGCCCGTCGAGGACGACGGTCATCAGGCGGAGAACGTGGTCGCAGAGGACCGATGCCTCGGGGAAGAGGACCCGCTCGCACGAGGAGTTGGTGAGGTCGCGCTCGTNNTCATGACCGACTCGGCCATATTGATCCCGTGGAGGAAGACAAGGTTCCGGCGGATTGCCGCCCGGTTGATAACGAGGCCATCGAGCACGACCGTCATGAGACGCAGGCAGTGGTCCGTGAGGATGGAGGATTCCGGGAAGATGACACGTTCACAGGAGGAGTTGGTAAGGTCACGCTCGTCCCAGAGCGTATTGTTCTGGAGCGCGGGCTCGACCGATGCCCGGACGATGCGCGCCAGGCCCGAGACCTGCTCGCTCCGGATCGGGTTCCGCT
This sequence comes from Methanoregulaceae archaeon UBA288, assembly GCA_002495225.1. GTDB lineage: Archaea > Halobacteriota > Methanomicrobia > Methanomicrobiales > Methanospirillaceae > UBA288. Next base: position 7,830 of record DAEF01000012.1, read on the forward strand.
TGTGCGGCATGGTCGAGGACCCGACCTGCTTTGCGCCGAAGGCCTCCTCGACCTCGGCGATCTCGGTCCGCTGGAGCGACCGGACCTCCACCGCCATCTTGTCGAGCGAGGTCGCGACGTTCGCGAGGAAGAAGAAATACTCCGCGTACCGATCGCGCTGGATCACCTGGTTCGAGACCTCGACCGGCGTGAGGCCGAGCAGGGCCATCATCCGCGCCTGGACCTCGGGCGCAGCGGGCCCGAGAGCGGCCTGCGTGCCCACCGCGCCGGTCAGCTGCCCGACCTCGACCCGGGGCCGGAGCTCGGCCAGGCGGTCGAGGTGGCGGCCGACCTCGGCGGCCCAGATCGCGAAGCGGAGGCCGTAGGTGGTCGGGACCCCGATCTGACCGTGGGTCCGGCCGGCCGCGACGAGCGTCCTGGTCTCCCGGGCGCGGCGGAGCAGGACGCCGAGGAGCCGGCGGAGCTTCTCCTCGAGAAGGGCCAGGGCGTCTTTGAGCTGGAGTCCCGTCGCCGTATCGAGCATATCGTTCGAGGTCGCGCCGAAGTGGACGTACCGGCCGGCGTCGCCGCACTCCTCGGCGACCGCCTTCACGACCGCCATCATATCGTGGTGGATCTCGTCCTCGATCGCTTTCGCGCGATCGAGCGAGGTTCGGGCCGCGCCGGCCGCGATCGCGTCGGCCGCCCCGGCCGGGATCATCCCGACATCGGCCTCGGCCCGGGCCAGCGCGACCTCTGCCGCGACGATCGCGGCGAAGCGCCGCTCCTCGCCCCAGACCGCGCGCATCTCCGGAGTTCCGTACCGGAACTCGATCGGGTGGATCGCCATACGGTGAGTACATTCGCAGGGGGAGAATAAAAAGGACGGCCGGACCTGACGATGGCTATTTCGTGGGGCGGGGCGACCTGTAACGGACGGATGTTCTGGCACCTGATCCTGACCGACGCGTGCAATCTCTCGTGCTCGTACTGCCGCGGGAAGGCGTTCTGGCCCCACGAGGAGCCGGGCAAACCCTGCACGTACGACCCCTTCCTCCCGGCGGAACTGGCGATCGACCTGGACGACCTCGCCGCCTTCCTCGCGCGCGACCCCGACCCGACCGTGACCTTCTACGGCGGCGAGCCCCTCCTTCGGCCCGACCTGGTCGAGGACGTGATGGCGCGCCTGCCCGACTGCCGCTTCATGCTCCAGACGAACGGGCTCCTGCTCCATCACCTGCCGGTCGAGGTGCTTCACCGGTTCCA
>DAEF01000180.1:0-6351 GCA_002495225.1 Methanoregulaceae archaeon UBA288
CAAGTAATTATAAGATCCTACACCCTGCCCATGCCAACCCTGATGTCCCCGGGCATCCCACGTTCCCTGATGCGCTCCTCTCTTCCGGCCGCGTTCCTCCTCCTGGCGGCGCTCCTGCTCGGCGCGGGCTGCACCGCGGGCCCGGACCTCGCGACCTACCAGCGGCACGGTCTCTCGTTCGACCAGCCCGCCGGCTGGAACCTCACATCCGACGAGGCCGACGCCGGCGGGAACGTGAGCCTGACCTTCGATGCCGGCGGCGGGAGCAGGTTCTACTTCTCGACTACCCCGGACCTCTCGACCGCTTTCCCGCCCACCGGGCGGCTCGACACCCTCGCCGTCTGGTACGCCGAGAGCCGGGCCCACCTCCTCAACGTCGGGGCCGTGGTCATCGAGGAGCGGCAGGAGACGGTCGCAGGCCAGCCCGCCAACCTCATCGTCTACTCGGTCCGGAAGGACGGGGTCGCCTACCGGAACGTGCTCGTGGTCACGGCGATCGGCGAGACCGGGTACTCCTTCCACCTCTTCTCGCGGCCCGATGCCCACGACGCGCTCGTAGCCGACCTCCAGGCCGTCCTCGCGAGTTTCCGGACGAACGGAGTGCGCTAGAAAATCGGGACGTCTCCGGTTGCCGCCGCTGCACCGCCGGCAGCGGGGAGACCACGTGCGTGGCCCGGGGTGCGTGAGCAGACCCGGACCCGGGAAGGGTCCCGAGCGCTGCCGTCCGGGCCGGTACCGCCCGGATCGAGTTGCGCGGACACGTCGTGACGACGAACGCGCGGTACAAAGAGAACCGGGCCCCCGACCGTCTCCGGGGCGGCGCCCGGTCTCCTTGTTCTCAGGAACCCTGGACCAGCTCCTCGACGATCCCCCGCCCCGCCGGGTCGTCCGCGAAGGCCGCCTCGACGATGGCCCATTCCCGGTCCGAGCCGACCTTCGTCAGGGCCGACGCGGCCATCCAGCGGCAGCACTCGTTCGTGCCGTTCAGGTTCTCGACGAGCGTGGGCACGGCCCGCTCGTCACCGATATGCTCGAGCGCCCAGATCGCGGGCACGCGCGTCGCCCAGTCGCCGTCACCGGCCGCGACCATCAGGGCCTCGACCGCCGGCGGGCCGATCCGCTCGAGCGCGATCGCGCCCCGCCAGCGGGTCTCGCGGTGGACCGACCTGAGGAGGGGGGCCACAGCGAGGATCGCCGACTCCCCCTCCCGGCCGAGCGCCTCGGCCGCGTCCAGCATCTCGTAGGTGTTTCCCCGGGCAAGCCGTGCCACGAGCTCATTGACATGCTGCTCCCTCTCCATCTCTTTTCCTCATCGCCGATTCTTTCGACAGCCTCGCGTCCACCGGGACGAATAATAGAGATTTGCCCCACGACGTTGCACGGCGATCATGACGGGCGATCGCCCGCAGGTTGATATGCCCCGACCGTCTACGCGTGCGTGATGCACGAGGCCTTCGCCTGGAGACTGCAGTCCGACCTGGCGATCATGAACCCGACGACTCCCGAGCGCGTGCTCGCGGCCGCCCGTGCGGCCGGACTTTCTGCCGACGACTTCGTTCTCGATCTCGGGTGCGGCAACGGCACGGTTCTCGCCCTGCTCGCTGCCGCGTCCGGGTGCCGCGGCCTGGGGATCGAGTCCCGGCCTGCCGCGGCTGCGGCGGCGCGGGAGCTCGTCCGCGCGCGGGGCCTCGAGGACCGGGTCGCGATCCGGTGCGGCGACGCAACGGCCCTCGACGGCCTTCCCGACGGCATCTCGGTCGCGCTCTGCCTCGGATCGGCCTCGGCCTTCGGCGGGATCGAGGATGCGGTCGGGGCTCTCCGGGACCGCCTGGGCCCGGACGGCCGCGCGATCCTTGGCGAGCGGTACTGGCGCACGGAGCGCGTCCCGCCCGAGTTCGCCCGCGACTTTGCCGACTGCGTGACCGAGTACGAGCTCCTCACCATCGTCCGCGAGCACGGGTTCGCGCTCACGGGCATTATTCGCTCGACCGAGGCTGAGTTCGACGCCTACGAGGCGGGGATCTGGGCAGGCTGCCGCTCCGCGCTCGCCAGGGATCCCGACGACCTCGAAATCCGCACCTACCTGGAGCGCATCCAGGCGGAATACCTCGGCTACGGCCGTGAATACGTCGGATGGGCGATGTACGTTTTATCCGCGCCGGTCTGAACAGAGACGGCTCGACCGTTCCTGCACTGGGACCTGGTCCTGACGCAGCGAACCGTCATCCCCACACTCTGTGCGGCCAGCGCAGGTGCGAGCGCTCCCCCTCCCCGGCTCTTGCCCGATCAGAACGAGATCGATACACGTCCCTCCTCGACCCCCACCAGTCGGCGTTCGGCCCTGAATGCGCCGTCCTCGACAACGAACCCGGCTTCAGCCAGGCATGCCTCGAGCTCCCCGCGGGCCGCGCACCCGTCCAGGTAGCGGCGAAGAGCCCCGACGGCCTCCTCCTTCGCGTCCCCGGGCGACCACCCGGACGCCTCGACCCCGAACTCCGGGCAGACGGCCAGGTAGCCGCCCTCCGAACGGTAGATCGCGACCGTGACCACCAGGTCCGCGATCACTCCTCCATCCCCTCCGCGGCTTTTCGTTTTCCGGCGACGATGGGCCCGTACGCGCCGAAGCGCGGGTTCAGGACGAGCTCTGTCGCGCCGTCGGCGAGCCCGCACTCTGCCCCGCCCGGCGCGAACGCGTCCCCCAGCCCGTCCTCGATCGCTGCCTGCACGATCCCGTCCAGGTGTTTGACGGCCGAGCCCAGGACGACGTCTGGCCCGAGCGGGCTCAGGTCGCGGTCGACCCCGATCGCGAACCGCCGGGGCCTCTCTTCGGCCGCGTCGATCACGCCGAGCGACGATCCCCCGCAGGCCGCGTAGATCACGGCCGTTCCGTTCCGGTAGAGGTCTTCGGCGATCACGGCGGCTCCGGCGGGGTCGGCATACCCGCGGGTGTCGTTGCCGACGTACCGGACCTCCACCCTCGTGCCGGGAGCGATCGATTCCACCCCGGCCGTGAAGCCGTCGCGGTACGCGTCCATGACCGGGTGCGGCATGCCGAGCAGGACCGCGACCGGTCGACCGTCGGCCGCTGCGGCCGCGAGCACCCCGGCCAGGCACGAGACGCCGTCCGCCGCGATCACCACGGTCCGGACGTTCGGGCGCGAAGCGGCTTCGCCGTCGATCACCACGAACCGGGTCCCCGGGCGGGCGGCCGCCCAGCGGTCCGCGGCGCCCGCCCAGGTGCCCGAGTCCTGGACGATGACGAGGTCCGGGGTGGACGCCGGGGCGTTCGCGAAGGCGTCCTCGAGCCGGTCCGCCGTCGCGGGCGCGAACTCGCGGTACGCGAAGGTCCGGTTCCGCCCCGCCCCGAGGACCCCGTCGCGGGCCGCATCGACGTACGGGTTCCCCGGATCGCCCGCGTACACGACCCAGACCTCCGGCGGAGACCCGGGTGGGGGCTGCATCAGGAAGAACCCGGCCGCAGCCACCCCGGCGAGCAGGACGATCACGGCGACGGGCGAGACGATCGAGCGCATGGGTGACGAACTGTCTCCCCCGAGCCCTCTTCAGGCTGCCGAATCGCGTCGATGCCCCGGGGAGCCGCGGTCCTGATATTCACCCGGCGCAACCGTCACGGCATGGCCCCCGCGACGCCCGTCGTCCTCTATCGTGCGTGCAGCCTCGACGGATTCATCGCCGCGACCGACGGACCGGTCGGCCGGCTCGCCCGGTTCTCTGCCGAGGGAGAGGACTGCTGCCATGACGGCCTCCTCGCGGGCGTCGGCTCGCTCGTGATGGGGAGCCGGACGCATGCGGACGACGCCGTGCAGCTGCGGTACTCGGTGCGGGATGTCGAGTGATCGGCTCGCTCAGCCGACCGGTGCGAGGATCTCGGTCAGTATCTCCTCGGGCGCGACCTCGCGCGGGTCGTTCAGGTAGACCTCCCGGATCGGCCCGGTGATCGCGAGCCCGCGGTCGGCGATCCAGGCGAAGAGCCGCTCGTAGACGGGGGGCATGTCCTCGTACGGGCCGTGGTGCACCGCCTTCGCGAACCGCCCGCCGGGGAGGTCATAGTAGGCGATCTCCCCCTCGGTCTTCACCCGGTTCGCCATCGGGAACGCGACCTCCAGCTCGACCTCCCCGAACTCCGTCGCCTGGCCGGCATCGCCGGCGAGGGTCTCCGGGTAGAGGGCGAGGGCTGGGCCTATCGGGATCCCGCCTTTCTCCAGGATCAGGGTGCAGACCTCCCCCAGCATAGCGGGGATCAACATGGCTATCTCCGAGAAATTCCCCCGGCGTTTGAGGCCGATCACTGCCTGGGCAGGCAGTTCGACGATCTCGATCTCGTCCATGAGATCGGGTGGGCGCCCGGGTGGATAAGCGTGGCGGCAGCCGCGCGCCCAGCCGTGCGCAGCCCGGCGGGGGTCAGGGCAGGATCAGGGCGAGCTGTATCAGGTCGCAGAGACCGTCATCGCCGAGAAAGCCGTCTCGCCGCCGCCCCTCGCTCTCGAAGCCGCACGCGAAAAAGAGCCGGAGCGACCGCTCGTTGCCGTCGACCACGAGCACTTCGAGCCGGACGAGCCCGCGGCGCCCCGCCTCCTCGACCATCGCCTCGACCGCCCGCCTCCCGAGCCCCCGGCCCCACCACGCAGGATCGAGGTAGATGAAGAGCGAGGCTGTGTGCCCGAGACGGCTCGACGGGTCGGCCGGGATCAGCCCGACCGAGCCCGCGAGCTCCTCACCGACCCGGATCGCCCACCAGGCCCCCCACTGCGCCCGGATGTACCGGTAGAAGTCGACGGTCCGGTCGAAGGCGACCGGCGGCGCCAGGTCGAGGAACCGGGCGACCGCCGGGTCGTTCGTGAGCCGGTTCAGGCCCGGCAGGTCGCGCTCGGTGACCGGGTTAATCGCGACGTCGTCTGCGGTGCACCCGGTCATCCCTGCGCCCCCCTTTCGCGCCTGCACGCCGAACCCTTCACCCTGCATGCTGCTCCGGCCACGACCTTCCGTGTCTCTGTCGAGCCCGCGCCCGAATCCGGCGGGCCCCCCGCTCACCGGCTCCGTCCCACCGAGCCGAGGAGGCCGCGGATGAGCTGCCGGCCGAGCTGGCTCCCGATCCCGCGCGCCGCGCTCTGAGCGAAGGTTCCGAGCACCTCGGCCGTGTCGGGGGGTCCCCGGGAGCGGGAGGAGCGCGCCGGTGTCCGGGCCGCGGGCTTCTCCGCGGGGGCTGCCGGCCGCTCTGTCTCGGGCACCCGCGCGGCGAGGGCCTCGTAGGCCGACGCGCGGTCCACGGCCGCCTCGTAGACGCCGGCCACCGGTGAAGCCCGGCGGACGCTGTCCCGTTCCTCCGCCGAGAGCGGGGCGAGGCGGCTGCGGGGCGGCATGACGAGCGCCCGCTCGACCGGGGTCGGGATTCCGTTCGCGTCCAGGAACGAGACGAGGGCCTCGCCGACCGCGAGCTCGGTGATCGCGGCGACCGCGTCGAGGCCCGGGTTCGGCCGGAGCGTCTCTGCCGCCGTCCTGACGGCCCGCTGGTCCTTCGGCGTGAAGGCGCGGAGGGCGTGCTGGACCCGGTTGCCGAGCTGGCCGAGCACGGTCTCGGGAATGTCGAGCGGCGACTGGGTGACGAACCAGACCCCGACCCCCTTCGAGCGGATCAGCCGGACCATCTGCTCGACCCGGTCGAGCAGCACCTTCGGCGCGTCGGCGAAGAGCAGGTGCGCCTCGTCGAAGAAGACGACGATCCGGGGCCGCTCGGGGTCGCCGATCTCCGGCAGGGTCTCGTAGAGCTCGCTGAGGAGGTAGAGGAGCAGGGTCGAGTAGAGGCGCGGGGCCTGCATCAGCCGGTCGGCCGCGAGGATGCTGACCGTTCCGCGGCCGTCGGGGGCGGTCCGCATCAAATCGTCGAGGCGGAGTGCCGGCTCGCCGAAGAGCGCGTCCCCGCCCTCCTGCTCGAGTGCGAGAAGGCCGCGCTGGATCGCCCCGATGCTGGTCGTCGCGAGCGTCCCGTACCGGGCCCGGTACTCGGACGCGTGCTCCGCGACGTGGGCGAGGACCGCGCGGAGGTCCTTGAGGTCGAGCAAAAGCAGCCCTGCATCGTCCGCGATGGCGAAGACGGCCGCGAGGACACCGCTCTGCACCTCGTTCAGGTCGAGGATCCGCGAGAAGAGGAGCGGGCCGACCTCCGAGACCGTGGTCCGGACGGGATGGCCGGACGTGCCGAACGCGTCCCAGAAGACCACGGGCACACCTGCGTAGCAGAAGTCCGACAGCCCCAGGCGGGCGATCCGCTCGGCAACCTTCGGTGTCTCGACACCGGGCAGCGCGAGGCCCGAGAGGTCGCCCTTGATGTCC
>DAEF01000180.1:6387-16499 GCA_002495225.1 Methanoregulaceae archaeon UBA288
CGGTGGCGCCGGTCACGAGGCCGTGCCGGTTCAGCATCCGCGGCACAATACCGATCGGACGGCTCCCGACGGCGACGAAGAGGGGTTCCTGTGACGACGGCATAGGCTGACGATCAGGTATCGGCGCTTCGAACCATAAACCCGTCAGGCGAACGCGACCTGTACCGCTGTCGGGTACTTCGCGACGAGCCCGTATGCGATCGCCCGGCCGATCCAGACCCGGCCGTCGTGCAACTCACGCAGGGCCGAGATCTCGCCGAGGGCCTGCAGGGCCTCGAACGCATGCCGGTCGGTGACGGCGCAACTGTCCGGCACGTCCATCGAGGTGAAGCAGAGGATCGGCAGGCGCAGGCGCCGCGCAAGCCCGGCCGGAAGCCCGTCGGCGACGGCACGGAGCACTGCCGGGTCGTAGAGGTACTCGTCGCCGCCCCGCGTGACCGAGATCGGCCGCGCGGACTCGAGGAGTGCCGAGAGCGTGGGCCGTTCGGCCGCGACCCCGTCGTTCATCCGGCCCGCCTCGAGCCGGAGCCAGCGCTGGAGGATCCGGTCGTCGTACATGCCCGGCAACGGTGGCCGCCGACGGGCATAATACTGGCGGTGGGGTTGAAGGGCCCGGGGGGGGCCTCTTCGCGTGACGGTGACGTGCGGCGCCTTTGGCCCCGTGAACAGAGGGCGCGGTGTCCCGATCCCGTCACCCGGATCCGGGGCCGCCCCATCGCCCCGTGCCGCCCGGTGCGGTGCAGGCAGGCGTGGGACAGCGCAGAGCGTGGGGATGCCGGTGCCCCGTGTACCCGCGGGAAGACTGCTCGAGAAGAGATCGGAGATGGGATGCGATAGCCGGGGATCGAACNNTGTCCTGCCGCTAGACTACTATCGCGCGAATGCCCTCCAGTATTGGGCAAGAGAGATTATCAACCTTGCCGGGGCCCTAGAGCTTTGCCGCGTACTGCTCGGGGTCCGCATCGAACCGCTTCTTGCACCCCGGCGCACAGAAGTAGACCTTCTTTCCCCTGTACTCGCTCGTCCACCTCGCCGTCGCCTCGTCGACGTCCATGTCGCAGATCGGGTCTTTCGCCATCAGAACTCACCGACGGTCCAGCCGTCAGCAGTGATGCGTTTTCGCCTATAAAAAAGTGGCTACTCCCCGCTGTGCCTGCGGACCAGGGAGAGGGCGTCCGAGAGAAGGGGGGAGACGAGGAGGAGCAGTCCCGCGACAGCGAGCGCCGTCCCGACAGCCAGCGCCTCGACGTACAGGAGCGCGGTCGAGTTGAACGAGGTGAGCGACCACGCGGCGGCCCCGATCCCGAGGGAGAAGAAGACCGAGCCGTACGCGGCCGATGCGCCCCGCGGATCCCTGAAGGTGACGAGCCGGTGCAGTCCCGTTCCGGTCGTCGGGTTGTCGGCACCCTGCGCGTCTGCCTCGTTCGGGATGCGAAGGGCGCGGATCCGGAGCCCCGCGGACCCGGCGAACGCGATCAGCGCCTCGGGCCCCGTGAGGGATGCCCCCCGCGCCCCGGCCACACGGACAGCCCGCGCGTTGAGCACGACGAGGCCGGTCCGCCCGTCCGCGTTCTCACCGATCACCAGGTCGGCGGAGCCGTCACGGACCGGTTCGGTCAACCGGTTGATGCACTCCTGGCGGCAGAGCTGGTCGTCGAAGAGGAACGCGAGCAGGGTCACCCCGTGCCGGGCAGCGTATGCGACCGCTTCGCGTATGCCCGCCCCATCGCCGTCCGATGGGGCCCGGCGGACCAGGGTCGCGCCCGCGCGTGCCACGACCTCGGCCGTCCTGTCGGTCGATCCCTCGTCGATCACGAGCACGGTGTCCGCCGTCTGCCGGGCCCGCATGATCAGGGAACCGATCACGAGCTCGGCGTTCCGGCAGGGCAGGGCGATCAGATGGCTCATTCCGGGCGCTCCGGGGCATCACGGGGAGGAGCCAAGCGCAGTCGGGGCATACGTTCGGCAGCACCGATATATGGGTATTGGTAGCCGGCGCTGGTCGACCGGGATTGTGAGGAGGAGAGACACGACAACCAGAACCACTTCCTGCATCGAGCCTGTTGGCCTCGGTGCATACTCGTTCAGCTACAGTTTGCTCTTCTCGGATAAGAGGCTGTCTCTTTCCTTCGGCGGCTCGTGATGCCGGAACCCAGCCCCTGGCGTCGCCCGATACCCCATCGGGGCATTGTCGCTCCCGGAATCCCGGGTCACCGTCAGGCTTCGCCGGGCGCCTGCCGCCCGAGGCAGGGGCGGGCCCGGTCCCCGGGGAGGGTGAAGAAGAACGTCGTGCCATTGCCGAAGCTCGACGCGACCCAGCAGCGACCTCCGTGCCGCTCGATCACCTTCTTGACGACGGGGAGCCCGATCCCGGTCCCCCCGTACCGGTCGCGGGTGTGAAGCCGCTGGAAGAGGACGAAGATCCGGTCGAAGTACTCGGGCTCGATCCCGATCCCGTTGTCGGAGACCGAAAAACGCCACCAGCCGTCCTCACGTTCGGCCGTGACACGGATCCGCGGCGGCTCGTCCGAGCGGAACTTGAGCGCGTTCTCGAACAGGTGAGAGAAGACCATCTGCAGCTCGGCGGGGTCGCCGCAGACCACGGGAAGGGGGTCGTGCTGGACCACTGCCCCGAGCTCGCGGATCTGGTGGCGGTGGTCGCGCAGCACGTCGAGCAGCAGCTGCTCGGAGTCGACCGGTTCGAACGGCCGCTTCTTCGCGCCGATGCGCGAGAGCAAAAGCAGGTCCTGGATCAGTCGCTGCATGCGCAGCCCGCCCTCGACGATGTAGCCGAGGATCTCGTCGGCGTCCTCGTCGAGCCGACCCCTGTAGCGCCGCTCGAGGAGCTGGACGTGCGAGACGACCGTCCGGATCGGCTCCTGCAGGTCGTGGCTCGCCACGTACGCGTACCGCTCGAGCCCCTCGTTCGAGACCTCGAGCTCGTCGATCACGGCCCGGAGACGGAGCTCGGCCTCGACCCGGTCCGTGACGTCCTGGCCCTGGACCACGGTCGCCGCGACCGTCCCGTCGGGGTTGCGGAGGGTGGCCGAGGTCCAGAGAAGGGTCCTCGTCGTGCCGTCGCGGTGGGCGATTTGACCCTCGACACCCCCCGGCGAGGCGCCGGCCTCGAGGACGGCCGGAGCGATGCCGGGCAGGACGTCGGCGAGCGGCCGGCCCGTGAACCCCGCGCTCGACCGGCCCGTGAGCCGTTCGAAGGCCCGGTTCAGGCGCGTGACCCTTCCCCCGGCGTCGAGGACCAGGATCGGCCCCGGGGCCTGCTCGATCAGTCCCTCGACGTGTTCCCGGGCCTCGCGGAGCTGGTCGGTCCTGCTCGAGAGCTCGCGGAAGAGGGCGTCGTACGGCCGTCGGACCCCGAACTCGACGATCGCCAGGGCGAAGAGGTAGAAGGCGAGCAGCCGGAGGAGGTGGCCGGCGACGGTCAGCAGCCCGCTGCTGTCGGCAGCCAGGGACAGGCAGACCTCGGCCGCGAGGTAGCCCCCGAGCGCCCCGAGGAGGAGGCGGAGCATCTCCTCATCGAACGCGGCCCGGCGGCGGTAGAGGATGACCATGCCGGCCCCGATCCCGGCCGCGACCACGACCCCGGCCCAGCGCCCGAGCGGCACGCCCCCGGGCCCGGCAGCGCTCATGTCGGGAACGGCTCCGGTCGCGATCGCGCCCAGCATGGCCGCTGTCGCGACTGCGTAGGCGCCGAGGAGGTACCGCGGGGCCACGTCGCGGCCGATCGCCAGCGGAGCTCCGATCGCGGTGGCGGCCGCGAGGAGCCCGCCGGCGGCCCAGAGTCCGGCGGGAAGGCCGGGAACGGGGCCGAGGGCACCCACGCTCTCGGAGGCAAGGGTGTAGAGGAGGGTCAGAGCGCCGACGAAGAGCAGACCGACGCCGAGGACCAGGAAGTAGGCATTCTCGAGGTACGAACGGCTCGCCCAGACCAGGGTGAAGAGCGCGATCCCGATCCCGACCACGGCCATTTCCACGAGAGCGTGGAAGAGCCGGTAGTCCACGAGGGCGACCCCGAGCAGGACCGCTCCGCCCAGCAGGGCTGCCGCTCCGACGGCGAGAGTTCGGTGTGCTGGCCGGTCGACCGCAGCCATGAGCATCTATCGCCTCCCGACTCGCCTCGCGAGGTGATAACAATTATCCCGGCTGCCGGTCCCGGGAGCTCGGGGTCCAGCGCCGGAGGAGGAGCGAGAGCGAGACGACCGTGACCGAGGAGAAGGCCATCGCGGCCGCGGCCCACTCGGGCCGGAAGACGATCCCCGTGAACGGGTAGATCACGCCGGCGCCGACCGGGATCAGGGCCCCGTTGTAGAAGAAGGCCCAGAAGATGTTCTGGCGGATGCGGCGCATCACGGCCCGCCCGAGTTCGATCGCGGCGACCGCGTCCAGAAGGTCCGACCGGACGAGCACGACGTCGCCCGACTCGATCGCGACGTCGGTCCCCGAGCCGATCGCGATCCCGAGATCGGCCGTAGCGAGCGCGGGCGCGTCGTTGATCCCGTCGCCGACGTACGCGACCCGGTCGCCGGCCTCCTGGAGCCGCCGGATCTCGTCGGCCTTCTCGCCGGGCAAAACCTCGGCCAGCACCCGGTCGATCCCGACCGACTGCGCGATCGCGTCCGCGGTCCGGCGGTTGTCGCCCGTGATCATCGCGACGCCGATCCCCATCTCCTTCAGGGCCGCCACGGCCCGGGCCGTCGTCGGCTTGACCGGGTCCGCGACCGCCAGGATCCCGGCGGCCTCCCCTCCGGCCGCGACGAGCACGGCCGTCCGTCCGGCCTCCTCGAGGGCCCGGAGGGTCGCCTCGGCGCCGCCGGGGAGGGCGACGCCCCGCTCCTCGAGGAGGGCCCGGCTCCCGACCAGCACCTCGCGTCCGTCGACGGTCGCGGCCACGCCCCGGCCCGTGAGCGACTCGAACGCGGTCGCGGCCGAAACCTCGACACTCTCCGCGCCGGCCGCGTCCACGACCGCCCGGGCCAGCGGGTGCTCGGAGTTCGCCTCGGCTGCTGCCGCGAGCGCGAGGAGGGTCACCCGGTCGGTCCCCTCGAACGGCACCGCGTCCGTGACCGCCGGCGCGCCCATGGTGAGCGTTCCCGTCTTGTCGAAGGCGACGAGCGTGACCTGCTCGGCGTGCTCGAGGGCCTCGCCCGTCCGGACCAGGACGCCGAGCTCGGCCCCGCGCCCGACCCCGACCGTGACCGCGGTCGGGGTGGCGAGCCCGAGGGCGCAGGGACAGGCCACGACCAGGACCGAGATCAGGGCCGTCAGCGCGAAGAGCAGGGTCTCGCCGAGGACGAAGTACCAGGCGACGAACGCGCCGATCGCGATGGCGAGCACGACCGGGATGAACCAGGCGACCGCGCGGTCGGCGACCCGCTGCACGGGCGGGCGCGACCCCTGCGCCTGCTCGACCAGCGCGATGATCTGGGCCAGCACGGTCTCGCGCCCGACCCGCTCGGCCGTGAAGCGGAGCGCGCCGGTCCCGTTGATCGTGCCGCCCACGACCCCGTCGCCCGCGGCCCTGCGCACGGGGACGGGCTCGCCCGTGATCATGGACTCGTCGACGTAGCTCTCGCCCTCGCGGACCGTGCCGTCGACCGGGACCCGCTCGCCCGGTCGGACCAGGACGAGGTCGCCGGGGGCGACGTCCTCGACCGGGACCGCGACCTCGGTCCCGTCGCGCACGACGGTCGCGGTCCGGGGGGCCAGGTTCATCAGGGCCCGGATCGCCTGCCCGGTCCGCCCCTTGGCCCGCGCCTCGAGGTACCGGCCGAGGGTCAGGAAGCCAGCGAGCATCAGGGCCGTCTCGTAGAACATGAACTCGTGCGAGAGGACGACCCCGAGGGTGCCCATCACCGAGGCGACGTACGCGACCCCGATCCCCATCGCGTACATCACGTCCATGTTCAGGGTCCGGTTCCGGAGGCCGAGCCAGGCCGCGCGGAAGATCGGGGCCGCGACGTAGACGAAGGCCGGCGTGGCGACCGCGAGGTGGACCCAGGAGAGGAGGTGCATCGGGATCCCGGGCGGGAACCACATCGAGAGCATCAGCGGGACCGCGACGCCGAAGGCGACCAGGATCCGGCGCCGCTTGTCGGCGAGGTCGGCCTCGACGGCGGCGCGCTCGCTCTCCTCCGTGACCTCGCCCTCGAGCCCGAGGTACTGGTACCCGGCCGCCTCGATTGCGCCGGCCATCTCGCGGATGTCGACGAGGGAGGGGTTGTAGACGACGGCCGCCCGCTCGGTCGCGAGGTTGACCCGGGCGTCCAGGACGCCCGGGAGGGACCGGAGCGCCTCCTCGATCGTCGAGACGCACATCGCGCAGACCATGCCGCCCACGCGGAGGGTCGCCGACCTGTTCACGACACCGTACCCGGCCCCCTCCACCGCTCTCCCGAGCCGGGCGAGGTTTGTCCGAGCCGGGTCGAAGGTCACCCGGGCGCTCTCGGTGGCGAGGTTCACCTGCGCACCGGTCACGCCGTGCTCCCGCTTCAGCGCCTCCTCGACCGCGAGCGAGCAGGTCGCGCAGTGCATGCCCGTGACCGCCAGCTCGGCCTCCCGGTCCGACTCCTCCGCCATCACGGACCCGGTGGTATCGGCAGGGAGAAAAAGGTGTCCGCTCCTAGGAGCGGCCGTAGACGTCCTCGAACCGGACGATGTCGTCCTCCTCGAGGTACTCGCCGATCTGGACCTCGATCACCTCGAGCGGGATCACCCCCGGGTTACCAAGCCGGTGGCGCTGGCCGGTCTTGACGAAGGTCGACTCGCCCTGCGTCAAGAGGCGGGTCTCGCCGTCGAGCTCGACCTCGGCCGTCCCCGAGACCACGATCCAGTGCTCGGAGCGGTGGTGGTGGAGCTGGAGCGAGAGGCGGCGCCCGGGCCGGACCGTGACCCGCTTGATCTTGTACGCGCCGTTCGCCTCGAGCACCTTGTACGTGCCCCATGGGCGGTGCTCCTCGCGGTGGTGGATTATAACCGGGTCGCCTTCTGCCTTCAGCGCGGCCACGAGCTCGCGCACGCGCCCGGTCTCGCTCTTCCGAGCCACGAGGAGCGCGTCGTCCGTGTCGACCACGACCAGGCCCTCGACCCCGATCAGACCGACCCGCTTCCCCTCCGACCGGACGTAGTTGTCGCGGCTGTCGAGGAAGAGCGCCGCGCCGGCGTTCCCGTCGGGATCGGCCGGTTCAGCCGCCGCGAAGGCGGCGAAATCGCCCAGGTCGGACCAGGCGGCGTCGAGCGGCGCGACCGCGACCCTGTCCGAGTGCTCGAGGAGGCCGTAGTCGATCGAGACCGACGGCATACCCGCGTAGTCCGGCGGGAGCGCGGCGACCGCTTCCGCGATCGCGGGCTTGAGGCGGGCGAGCTCCTCGAAGAAGACGGTCGTCGAAAGCAGGAACATGCCCGAGTTCCAGAGGTAGCCGTCGCGGACGTAGGCCTCCGCGGTCGCGGCGTCGGGCTTCTCGACGAACGCGTCGACCCCGTACCCGCCGGGGAGCGGCGCGCCGGGGCGGATGTAGCCGTACCCGGTGTGCGGCGCGGTCGGGGTCACGCCGAACGTGACAAGCCGGTCCCGGGCGAGGTCCGCGGCCCCCCGGATCGCGTCGAGCGCGCCGTCGTCGAGCAGGTGATCGCTCGGCAGGACGGCCGCGATCGACTCGCCGCGGTCCGCCCGGAGCGCGGCCATGGCCCAGGCGATGGCGGGGAGCGTGTTCCGGCCCGCGGGCTCGGCGAGGAGGTGCAGGTCGTCGCAGGAGCCGCCGAGGGCCTCGACCTGGTCGCGGATCAGGTAGCGGTGGGCCTCGTTCGTGACGATCCAGACGCCGTCCTCGCCGGCGAGAGCCCGGGCGCGCATCCAGGTCCGCTGGAAGAGCGACCGGTCGCCGACGGGCAGGAACTGCTTGGGATACTGCTCCCGCGAGAGCGGCCAGAGCCGGGTCCCCGAGCCGCCCGCGAGGATGATGCACTGCATGTACTCTCTGTTGTCCCCGGCGGGGGTTAAGGTTCGCGAACCCGTTTGCGCCGCCCGGCCTCGCGCCGGACGATCGCGATGCCGGCGCCGAGCCCGAGCAGGATGTTCAGGTGGTAGATGATCAGCCGCCAGAGAACGACCAGGACGCCGAGGGACGAGGACGGGACGAAGAGCCCGTAGAGCGAGGCGGCCGAGGCCTCGGCCAGCCCCGACCCGCCGGGGGTGACGGGCAGGAGCGAGATGACGTTGATCAGCATCTGGCAGAGGAGGGAGAGGAGCCAGGACGGGGGCAGACCGAGCGCGAGGAGCACGAACGAGGCGACCGTGAAGTCCAGGACCCAGTACCCGGCCGAGAGCGCGAGCGCCCCCGCGAGGTGGCCCAGTCCCCGGGTGGCGAACCGGCCGAACGCGGCGTGGAAGTGGTCGACCTCGCGGTCGAGCCGCTCCGAGACCCGGTCGAGCCGCTCCGCGATACCGGCCGGGAGCCGGCGCCCGAGCGCGGCCGTGAGCCCCACGAGGGCTCGCTTGAGCCCCTGCGGCCACCGGAGCGTGAGCAGGAGCAGTCCGGCGAAGGCCAGGACGAAGAGGCCGATCGCGGGGACGAGCGGGCCGCCGCTGACGCCGAGGGCGACCAGCTGCCGCTCGAGGACCACGACCGCGAGCACGACCCCGGCGAGCAGCAGGAGGACGTCGAGGAGCCGCTCGGCCACGACGACCGCGGTCGCGTCCCCGGCGCGGACGCCCGCGCGGTAGAGCTCGTGGACCCGCACGGGCTCGCCCCCGGCCGACGACGGCGTGACGGAGGCGGCGAGCACGTTCGCGAGCACGATCGGGACACACGTGCGGTACGGCACGCGGTATCCCAGGCCGGCCGAGAGGACGCGGATCCGGCCGGCCCAGCAGAGGAGGGCGGCGCCGTGGGAGAGGAGGGCGACCCCGAGCCAGCGGAGATCGAGGCGTCCGAGCGCGGCATACGTCGCCTCGTCCACGGTCAGGGCGAGCACGACCGCGAGCACGGCGGCCGAGAGGAGGACCGAGACGAGGAGCCAGCCGCGCCGCCGCATGCTACACCGCGAAGAGCGACCGGTCACCCGCGATCGCCACGAGCCCGGCCCGGACCCCGGCGTCGAGCCAGCCGTAGGCATACGAGCTGACCGAGAGGGAGGCCTCGAGGTCGCCGCAAGCGAGGTAGCGGGCCGAGGGAGCGAGGAGCGCCCCCGCGACCGCGAGGATCGAGAGCGCGGCCGCGTGCGCCGGGCTCGCCGGGTCCGGGGCCGGTGCGGACGCCTCGAGGGCCGCCGCGAGCATGGCTGCGTACCGCCCCGCCTTCTCTGCGAGCCGGGGGGCGTCTTCGCCCGGCACGACGCCCTGGAGGAGGCCGACTCTCGAGCCCGGGCCGTCCAGCAGGCCGACGGCCACGGCCGCGTCGAGCCAGCCGCAGGCGTAGGCGACGGCCGCGAGGGCGTTGACCGGGTCGCCGCGGCCGGCGAACGCGGCCGCGTCCGCACGGTAGGCCCGGACCATCCCCAGGCAGTCGGCCGCGGCCGGCGCGAGCAGGGCGTCCTCGCGCACCCCGGCCCGGACGCACGCGAGTGCCGCGTCGAGTGTACCGAACGCGGCGGCGAGCGTCATAGGCCGGCGAAGGCCTCCAGGTACTCCCGCTCCATCACGTGGAGCCCGCCCGGCACCATCAAAACGTGGAGGGGCCCGCCGAAGTCGACCCGGCGGAGCCGGTCGGCCGTGCCGGCCGCGACCACCGGGTCGGGCGACCCGGCCCGGGCGCAGCCGACGTAGAGGGGGACCTCGAACCCCAGGTCGGCCGCGCCCGCCTCGAGCAGGTCGAGCGCCTCCGAAATCAGCATGCACCGCCCGGGCTGGATATCCAGGTAGACGAGGGTGTGCTGGTCCCGCTCCAGGTTCTCGCGCACGGCTGCCGCAGGCGACGTCGGTCGCCAGGAGCCGTGGGAAAACGGGAGCGAGGTCGCCGGGCCGAACCGGTAGTTCTGGAGCCCGGCCAGGCCCGGCGCGGCCGTCGCGATCGAAGCGCCGTGCACGACCCGGGTCTCGATCCCGAGGGCGTGCGCCCTGAGCCGGAGGTCGACGTGGGTGGTCGAGACCATCGGGTCGC